>CAZKTR010000005.1:0-27296 GCA_964555525.1 uncultured Pirellulaceae bacterium | reverse complement strand
ACCTACCGCCCGAAATTCGCGAATATGCAAAAGCCGCAAAGGCAGGCTACGTCCTATAGTCGCCGGTCGCCTAACATGTTTTTGCCGTATTTGATTGTTTCGTTGATGTGTTTTGCCTTGCCACGCCGCGGACACCTGTATCGGTGTGGTTGGGCGGTTACCGCAACATCAAGTCGGTCGGCGTTGTCAGGCGAGAGTCTCGCACAGGCGCGGTTTGCTTTTTTAGGTCAGTCAGAGCGTCTACCGCACTGGCCTTGCGAGTCTGAATCGTTTGGGCTCGACGGGCTGCGCGAGCGGTTGCATCGATCTGCATTTGCGATGCGTACCAACTGTCATTTTGATTTGCAAACGCTACTTTCGCGGTGTCGGTATCTAACAACGATCGGACTTGGCCATTGGCCTTTGCGGGGGCGAGACGAGGCGAACTTCTGGTGAAGGTTTGTTGTGGTTGTTGGATCGTTGGTGCGAGTTTAGGCTCTGTCTTTCTTGCAAGCTTCGCGGCGGCCTCTTGGTTGCTGCCGTTTCGAACCCAAGCAACCCATGACAATTGTAAATCCGATAAGTCATCGAATCCGTAGAACTCACTGGTCGCGCGGTTCCAACCAGATATCCCGGCGCCTTGTTCTTCATACTGCATTCCTCGATCGATGTAGTTCAGGAAATGCCGCCTGCCTTTTTGAAAAATCAAATACTTCGCCAGCGAGTAACCTTGGGCGTACAACGGCAGGATGTCGCTGGGATATTGTTTCATCGTGTACATGCGATTGAACGGAATTCCCCGCGAGGTGGTGAGGAACTGGAGTAGCATTTGGTGGTTTTTACTTCGTTCGGAAATGTGCTCGACTGTCGTGCAGGCTCCTTCGTCCGCCCATCGCGGCAGCGGTCGGCCAAAATGAGTCGCAAAGATTGTATGAGTGATCTCGTGAGGCAGAACGGCGTCGAGGATTCTTTCGGGCGAGCCAGCGACCTCCATCCTCCAGTCGACAGGAACGCCACGGTTGCTGCGGCCGGTCATTTCAAATGCAAACTTCGTTTCACCGCCGGCATGCAGATCAATTTGGACGTGAATAGGGCACTTCTGTCGCCAAGCGGGGAGTTCTCGGCCAAGCCACTGAGCCGACAGTGATTTGCGAAATCCTTCGGCTGCTTGGCTAACTTTGGCCGCCATGATTCGATCGTTGGCGTAGACGATAAAGTTCGCAGATTCGACTTTTGCTTTGCCCTGGAGCCGATTCATCAATCGTTGCCCAATCACCTGCTGAGCAACCAAGGTGTTGTGCGTGGCGCACCAAAAGGCCAAGCACATTAATACGGCGGCAAAATATCGATTCGGCAAACTCATGCCAGATCCTTCCATGGATGTTGGGTTGTTCGTTTCTAAATCCTTTAGAAACGAGGCGGTCGGTATGTTTCAAAGCGATACGAAACCTCGGACCGTTTTGTTCACGTGCTGGCAAAAAAATATTCTGTTTGAGCAATTTCCCCCAAGCCGCTGGAGTCAATTTACCTCATGGGGATGCTGGGGCAAATAGCGATTCAGAATTCTGTTTTTCGCCAGCAAGTTGCGTTGCCCACAATCCGTTGGGCTTGAAGCATATATCCCTTTTAATCAACGAGTTGTAGCGGTGAGCAGGTGTCCTTCGTCACATTAAAAAGCCAGCAAAGTGTATTTGCAAGCATTATTGAGATTGCATTTGAGGGCGGTAGAAACGCGAAGAGAATCTGACATCAGCCAGTCGCGACGTCGATTAAAGTACGGTAGAAACCGAGTAGAAAAGAACCGCAAATAAACGTTAATGGACGCAAATAAAACCGGTATCTGAATTCGCGTTTATTCAAGTCCATTCGCGGTTAAAAATAATACAATCAGATTCAAAGTTACCCCATCGAAACATCGGACAGGTCCAGCTTTGCCATGAACTGCTGTTGAATGTCTGTAAACAAATCCAATAGCTGCTTGGGCGTGGTTTCGCGGACAGATTCAACGCGGATCGCGTGTGCTTCGGCAATGATCGTGGCCGTCGATCCCAGCACTTGGATTTCGCACCAAGTTAGATCCTTGTCGTAGTCCACGCTGATACCTTCGGGATCTTCGTCTTCGATCGTGTCGACGACCGTTTCCAAATCCAGCTCGTTTTCAAACTCAACGATCAACGTCGAAAACCGTTTTCCAAAAACGTTGTCGAACGGATCGTCTAACAACTTTGAGAAATCACGGATGTTGGTGATCGATCGAGCAAAAATCACGCGTGATGGTGTTTCGGCGTCGATTGAAACCCGAACGTCGTAATCAAAAAACGGCGTGGTCACGATCCCGCCGCCCTCAAACGGGCCGTCGACCGAGATTTCTTTTCGCTTAAGCCCGAACGCTTTCCGCAACGCCGAAAAGACCTCTTGCAAATCGTCGTCCAAAATAGGATCGGCGATTTTTGCAATGAACTTTTGATCTGACGGACTGGCTGCCGTGGGGACACGATAGCCTTTTTGAAAACCTGGCAACTGCTTAATTTGCTCGGTTCGCTGTTCGATAAAGCTAAGTTGAGTAGGGCCGGCCATGATTGCGTTTGAAAATGATAAGGGGATGGGAGCAACGATTACAAATTGTGCTGATATCGAATCTGAATCAATTAAACGCTTGGTAAACCTTGAACGCGACGCCAAGCACTAATCTGCCCCAAGTGAACGTTCTCGTGATTCAACATCAGATAGGGCAACGCTAGTGAAGCGGTCGGCATCACCGATTCCCAGCGAGCCAAAGTTATTTTGTTATCCAAAACTGCGTCGCCGGCCTCTTGCAGCAGCTGAGCAACTCGGTCGTGACCGGCTTCGAAATCAGCCAGCAACTGTTCTTTGGAAGCGTAAAGTGACGCGTCGCTGGAGGGCTTGGATTGCATGCCGAATTTGTGTTCTTTAGGGTCGGCGAAGGTTTCGTTTTTGATGATCGCTTCGATCACTGGAAAGTAGACGCCTAGGTGGCTATAGACCCAAGCCGGATGGTTGGCGGCGGCTTGTCCATCGGGAGCAACTTGCTGTGTCATCTGTGCTTGATCTAAATCAGCGATCAAACTCGCGCCGTAGGCTTTGTTTTTATTCCAAGCAAACAAAAATCCATCGATGGCGGCCATGTTATTTTCCTGTCGTTATTGTTCTTGTTTTGTAGCAAGTTCGGCTGGCGGTAGTGGACCTTGCCGGTTGCCGAAATGTTAACGCTTTTGACTGGTTTCTGGTAGCGGGCGAACCGTCGGCTCTTGGTAGCGACGATCAGGCCTTGCCTGAGGAAAGTGGTTTTTTAATCAACCACCGAACCAAACTGCAAAGACGTTTTGGAGTGTTAGGGCTATAATCGATTCATCATGTTTGTGAAAATTTGGCAACTAATCTTTGAGTCATTCAAAATCTGGTCGGATGCCCGCGCGTCGCAGATGGCGGCGGCAACGACCTATTACGCCATGCTCTCGTTGGCCCCTACGCTGATGATCGCGATTGCGATTGCCAGCTACATCTTTGACGGCCAACTGGCGGAAGCCGAAATCCTAGAAGCGACCCGGGAGTTTACAACACCGGAGAATGCGCAGATCATCGCCGGCCTGATTCAACGTGCAAGCCTTCCTCAGTCTGGTATTGTTGCGGGAACGTTTTCTATCGGGATCTTTCTAATCGGGGCCTCCGGAGTTTTTTCTCAGCTGTACGATACTTTTAATTACATCTGGCATGTCGACGCGAAGAAGCAGGGCTTTTGGTTTGGAGTGCAAAAGCGAGGCATTGGGATTTTGATGGTGTTGATGGCAGGTTTGCTGTTAGTCGGAGCCCTAGCACTTAATTCTCTCCAAGGCTACGTGACGGAGCTCGCCGATGGCTATCAAATGCTCCAGTACTGGTTGAATCTGGCTGACCGTGGTGTCACATTCTTGCTGTTTCCGATCATGTTTTCTTTGTTGTTTTGGTTTGTTCCAGCGACGAAGGTGCGAATTTGGGACGTGATTCCCGCTGGAATTCTGACATCGATGATGGTGCTGGGAAGTCGGTACATCATTCAGCTGTACGTGAAGTTTTCCTCCACCAGCGAAGTCTACGGCGCTGCGGGATCGTTGGTGGTGATGCTAATCTGGATTTACATCATTACGATGGTGTTGTTTTATGGGGCGTCCTTTAGTCACGCTTGGTCGTTAACCTTTGGCTCTCGTGCTTCTGAAAAACTCGCGGCAAACGTACAGGCTGAATCACAAAATGAAGGAGCCAGCCAAACGCCAGCCCAGCCCGATCAGGATTTGCCGGCGTTAGTGCCAGAACGTAGAGTCGTGAATTCAACCAATGAACCGACATGAGTTGGCTTAGGAAACTAAAACAGTGGATTCGTTTTCGTCGCAACGATGATGCTTACGCGACCACACGAGAGAAACTTTGGCAGGGCGTCAAAGAAGCAGTGGCAGCACAATTCGCATTCGGTCGTTCGATCTGGTTGGTCGCTCATTTCCCAGACACGTTTGTCCAACTACAAGAACAGTTAGACCAATGGGGAGTTGAGTATTCCATTGTTCGGCAACCGGTCACGATTGAGTCATTGGCTGGCCCGAACAAAGACTTGATTTCCGAAGGCGGCATTCACTTAGTACTGGCGGATTTGATACCGACGAGTATGGCGGCCAGCGATCAACTTTATCGAGGAAATGTGGCGGCGATGGTCGTCGAGCGACATCCATGGATGCCGTGTGACGTTGACTTGTGCGGGTATTTCAAAACTTTGAGCGGTGCCGGGTTGTCAGTTGAAGTGGGGTACTTCTTGGCATTCGACGATCCGGTTGTGGCGTCGGTGCTGAACGAAACAACGATTGAGGTTTTAAATCAGCTTGGTTTGGCCAGCCATAGTTTAATCAACAGTACGGCGATCAATCGCCGTATCGAACGGCAGCTAAAACGGCAGCAGACGCTATATCACAATGAAATCGAGGCCGATAACGTACAGCTTTGGTTCGAATCGAACAGACTTGAGCCGCCCGTTTAAGCGTGCGACGTTTCACTGTCAGCGGTTCGGCTCAAATACAAGCTCGCGGCGCAAGCAAGTGCATTTCCTGAAATTGAACGATGCACTCGCTTGCGCGTCGAGCTTGTAGCTAAAGACTGATGGAAGCGTTTACCGTACAATAATTTTTAACAGACGAGCGTATACTCGTGGCCAAGTTGGATGCGTTTATCAGGCCAAATCCCATTTGAATTTTTCGACCCTTTTTTTAAATATTGGTGTGAAGATGAAACGAATTTCTTTTTCTGCGTATTTGATTTTGCTATTTGGTTTGTTGGTCAACACTGCGACCGCGCAGTCTGAAAAGCAGGACGACGGTTCGAATACGAAAATGGAAACTAAGCCCGCGACGATCGAAAAACTTTCGTTCGAATCAAAAGACGGCCTTACGATTACTGCGGATCTGTACATGGCACATCAGAGCAAAGATACACCGTTCATCGTGCTGTGTCATCAAGCCGGTTGGTCGCGGGGCGAGTACCGAGAGATCGCGCCAAAGCTGAACGAGCTCGGTTTTAATTGCCTTGCGATCGATCAGCGGTCTGGCGGCAAAATTAACAGTGTCATGAACGAGACAGCCAAAGCGGCCCAAGCAGCTTCCAAAGGAGCCAGGTTCGTTGACGCGGAGCAAGACATGGTGGCGGCGATCGAGTTTGCAAAACAAAACTACGCCAAGAAAAAGCTAGTCCTGTGGGGTAGCAGTTATAGCTCGGCGTTGGCAATTCGGATTGCTGGAGAGCATCCCGACAAAATCGACGCAGCGCTCGCGTTTTCCCCAGGCGAGTATTTTGGTCGTCAAGGTAAACCTAGCGACTGGATCCAGCAGTCGGCGAAAAAAATAAAAGACCCTGTTTTTATTACTTCGGCGAAAAACGAATCTAGTAAATGGAGTTCAATCGCAAACGCTATTCCTACAGAGTCGCTTAAGAAGTTTGTACCAAAGACCAAAGGAAACCATGGCTCTCGAGCTCTTTGGAAGAAATTCAATGACAACGGAGCTTACTGGACGGCGGTCAAAGCTTTCTTGGAAGAAGTAAAGTAAGAAGGATTCGCAGCCTCTTCACTACTCAGGACTGATTACTAACTCTTTGTTCAGCGTAACTAGTAGACAGGCCAAATCAAGCTACGGCTTGATTTGGTCTTTTTTTATCATCTTGAAGTAGTCTCGCAGATCCGACTTGATACCGGGACACAAGATATACAGCCCGACGATGTTGGGAATGGCGATCAGCCAAATCAATGCGTCCGAGATATCAATCACAGCACTCAGCTTTAGCATGCATCCCAACGCTGCAAAGCAACAGAAAATCGCATTGAAAATCATCACTCGGCCTTTGCCTTCACCCACCAAATAACACCAAGCTCGAGTTCCGTAGTAAGACCAAGAGATCATTGTCGATAGTGCGAACAAAACTCCTGCAACTGCGATCAAGTAAGGCGACCAAGAGATCTTTCGTTCAAAAGCAGCCGATGTCAGCTCAATTCCGACCGCTAAATTCGACCCTTCGCCCGAAACGGACGCGACGAAGTTTTCATCCGCCAGCATGGTTGTGATGATGCACAGTGAAGTCAGTGTGCAGATCACGATCGTGTCCAAGAACGGTCCGATCGTTGCGACCAAACCTTCGGTGATGGGATGGCGAGTTTTCACCGCTGCGTGGGCGATGGATGCTGAACCAAGTCCGGCTTCGTTTGAAAATAATGCCCGGTGGAACCCCAACATCATGATGCCCACCATGCCACCTTTGAACTCTTCCGGTCCAAAAGCTTCTCTGACCACCCAGTTTAACGCTGCCGGAATGTAGCTCGCGTTCATCGCAACCACGACCACCGCGCAGCTGCAATACAAAATGGCCATCAGTGGTACCAACTTGGACGTCACCTTCGCGATGCTTTTGATGCCGCCAATGATCACTAGGCCCAACACGAAGGCCAAGACAATTCCAAACAGCCAGCCGCGGCCAACAAAAAAGCTCGACGGTCCGCCAGTGACCACCACAAACTGCGAGTAGGCTTGGTTGGATTGGAACATGTTTCCGGCGCCCAAGCAGCCGCAGACCAATCCGCATGCGTAAAACACGCCCAGGAATTTACCCAGCCCGGCAAGACCTTTTTCGGCCAAGCCGTGCTGCAGGTAATACATTGGACCGCCAGAAATCGAGCCATCCGAGTTAATGCGTCGATACTTGACGCCCAACGTGCATTCGACAAATTTGGTTGTCATGCCAAGGAAACCAGCCACAACCAACCAGAACAATGCTCCCGGCCCGCCCAAGTGAATGGCAAATGCAATCGCGCCGATATTGCCGATGCCGACCGTACCCGAGAGCGCCGTACACAATGCTTGAAAATGCGTGATCTCTCCAGGGACATCGTCGTCATCGGATTGCTTGCTAAGCGCGAGCTTTAGCCCGTGGCCGATTCCGGTCAGATTGACGAAGCGAAAGTAAAAAGTGAAAAAGATCGCCGCCACGACCAACCATACGATCACGGGTGTGATCGTGACGCCTGCAATTTCGATTTCGTAGAATACGATCTTATGAAGTAATTTGGCGAATCCGCTGAGCGACTGGTTGACGTGGTCATCCCAACTAAGTTCGATGTTCGTCCCGGTTGTGTTTTGAGTGTCGGGCGTCGCCGGCTCAGTTGTTTTATCTTCGAGCTGACAGGCGTTAGCGACCGAGGTGTTTAACGAAACCGCACCTACGAGCAAAGCGAAAACCGCCAGCCAGCGTACGATGACGAGCAAGCTTTTTGGAGGCAGCCAATTGCGCATGATTTCGTTCCTCTTTCCTGTGTCAATCCATTTAACTAGCGAAGCGAGAGAATAAACGAATGATCAAAGCCTGTCGATGACTAGCGATTTCAGAAAAATCCGTATTTTACCGGTCAGAAATGCAATACGCACTCGTTGTCGCGACATTCCTTCACTGTAGAGCTTGTGCCAGGTACGGCGGTTCGGTGTCAACCAGACCAGTGCTCACCGAGGGAATAAACCGCTCTCGTTGGTCACAAAAATCGTAACCGTTCACGGCTTTGGTTCGCAGAACAGAATGTCGCTCAACTTTCGAAGTTGTTAGCGTGAATCACAGTAGATTCATTCTCGGGCACACGGGAACCACTGGAGCACTTTAGCCTCCGCACGCTTTCGATTCAGAGAATCGAGCGACAATGACCGTAAACGGTTACCAAAAATCTTCGCAAGAGAACAAGATTTGAATCGTTAGTAGCATTAGGAAATCAAATAATGGTTGCAAACCCATCAAACTATCGCCCACCAATCGCAACATCACGATTTAACACAACTTCTTTCAGTCGTATTGAATCATTGCGTCGTTTGATCCAACGCCGCATCGAAGCCACATTCTTGGTCCGAGGATATGACCAATCGTTTTGCCAAGCGATAACGGACGAATCGATGCTGGCAATTCATGCTGATATTGATGAATGCGATCAGAGTGATTTCCGAGAGTGGGTGGCGAGGATTGCTGTTCGGATTGGTTTTGAGAAGATTCGCAAACTAAATGTTGCTAACAAACGACTCCTCAAAACCCAACTGCCAGAAAAATCCGAGGCCGATTTGAATCATTGCGACCAACCCGAATACCCAGAACTGAAGTTTGTGATATTGGGCGACAAAGCCGAAGAAAAGAAGCGGGTGGCTCAAGAGTTACTGAGGCTCTATCGTGAGATGGTCCGAGAGATTTTAGACGGAAAGAGCCCGTTTTATGTGGCGTACGAACTGAATTTGAGCGCTGATTTTCAGCAAATTTTCTTGGGTGAAGCAGTTCGAAAGCTAAATCTGTTACGACGGTACTTACGAAGCGAATTCGAAGCACCAACCAGCTTACGTTAACGTTGAAAAAGCGAGTCAAATCTAATAGCAGACTAAACATATTTGTCGGTTTTCAGGGGAATCAGTTTTACAAGTTAGGCAGGTCCGCAAAATGGTATCACGACACGCTAGCGAGGATTTTTTCATCAGTTCCTCGCTTACACGTCGGAATACCAATACACTCAGCTTCAAAAACTGATTCGTCCTGAGTCGGTTCGACTGTGGCTTAT
The DNA here is from genome assembly GCA_964555525.1 of uncultured Pirellulaceae bacterium. Taxonomy (GTDB): domain Bacteria; phylum Planctomycetota; class Planctomycetia; order Pirellulales; family Pirellulaceae; genus Mariniblastus. The sequence goes on along the minus strand of CAZKTR010000005.1, from coordinate 18,211 downwards.
CAAACGCACGCTCGTCTGTTAGACTTCCGGCCTTGAAATTCAGGGTGACACAGTTTTTAAAAAGATTGACTGGCGATTTTGGGCTGCCAGTTTTGTGTTTTCACGTTTCATACGTGAAATTTGGTTGCTCTCATTAGACACACTTGCCTAACAACGGAGCACCACGTGAGCCAGAATTCTTCTAACCAAACCACTGCAGACGTTCTTTGTTTCACCAAGGACCCAAAATCCCCTGAAGTGATTCCTGAAGCTGGAATCGAACAGGCGGTTGAGCTAATGCGGACGGGACGATTGTACCGTTACAACTTCAACGGTCAGTTTGACACCGAAGCTGATCAAGAAGCGTTGAAGAACGAACCCGCTTGCCAAGTCGCGTTGTTGGAATCTGAGTTTGCTTCGTTGGTCGGCCACAACTACGCCGTCGCAGTGAACTCTTGTGGCAGCGCGATTTTCATGGCGTTGAAAGCTGCTGGAGTCGGGCATGGTGACAAAGTTTTCACCAACGCATTCACCTTTACTGCCGTACCAAGCAGTATCGTCCATGCGGGCGGGACTGCGGTTTACCTTGAGTGTACCGATCAATACGTGATCGATGTTGAAGACTTGAAAAAACAAATCGCGGCTCAACCCGATGTCAAGTATTTTGTGTTGTCGCACATGCGTGGTCACATCGCCGACATGGAAGCGATCCAGCAAGCGTGTGAAGAGGCCGGCATTTATTTGATCGAAGATTGTGCTCACGCTCTTGGATGCACTTGGCGAATGAGCGAGAACGATCAAGAAATCCAAGTTGGGCATTTCGGCCGCATCGCCTGCTTCTCCAGCCAGAGCTACAAAATGCTTAACTCGGGTGAAGGCGGGATTATCACGACCGACGATGATCGAGCAGCGGTTTACTGTATTTTGGCCGCGGGCTCTTACGAGTACTTGTACAAAAAGCATATCGCGTGCCCACAGAACGAAGAGCTCTTTGAGGAACTCAAGCCGGTTGTGCCAAACTTCAGTTTACGAATGAGTAATCTTACTGCCGCCGTGATTCGGCCTCAGATCAAAACGCTCCAGCAACGGATTGCGGAATACAATAAACGGTTCGATCAGCTAAAAGCGATCCTGAATAAAAACGAACATATTCACGTTCCCGAGTATTTGGAGCGCGCGTCTCGAGTTGGAGACAGCGTTCAATTTAATTTGGTCGGATTGAGCGGCGAGCAAGTCGAAGAGTTTTTGGCGGAAGTTAAACGTCGCGGTGTCGGTCTGCAAATTTTTGGCCGCATGGATAACTCTCGTTACTATAAGAACTGGAAGTTCTCGTTCGACCAAGTTCCTGAGCTAAAGCAAACCGACGACATCATCGGTCTAGCATGCGATTTGCGAATCGCGTTGGACTTCGATAGCAACGATATCGAATTGCTAGGAACCGTGGTGACCAATGTGATCGATGAGATAACCGCTTAATGTGGTGTAAAAGTTGGTTTAACTGGGTTATCAGTTTAACGACTAGCCGGAAGGCGCCGGCTAGTCGTTAAACTATATAAGTCCACCTGTGACGCTAACACTTCACTGCGCTACTCTTCCAAGCCTAAAGTCACTTGGACGGTGACCAGTTTGTCACGGCGACGCAGTCGCAGATCAACCTGTTGGCCAGGTTTGTATTTTTCAATGGCGTCGCGAAGTTCTTCGGTGGTATTCACCGCTTCCTTATTCACGGCCAGGATAATATCGGCGTCCGATTCGTCGATTTCTGTTCGAGGCACAATTCGGTTACCGATTCGGAACAGTTTGCGACGAATCGTCAGGCCCTTTAAACCGGCTTGTTGCGCTGCACCAAATTCGGCGGTTTTGGCGATGCCAACACCGCCGGATTCCGATTTCCAATAAAAATCGATCCCTAGGCTGGCTCGTTGGACTTCCCCGAACTGCAACAATTGCGGGACGACTTTGTTAATCGTATTTACAGGCACTGAAAAACCAACGCCCGTGTTTTCACCGGTCAACGTGGCGATCGCAGTGTTCATCCCGACCACCTTGCCTTGACTGTCCAACAGCGGCCCGCCTGAGTTTCCTTGGTTGAGCGCTGCATCGATTTGAATGATCCCTTTCATCATCCGGCCGGACTTGGATCGGAGGTGACGACCAAGGCTCGACACAATCCCTACCGTCATCGTACGTTCCAAACCGAAAGGGTTTCCAATGGCGATGATCTTCTGTCCGACTCGTAAGGATTTCGAATCGCCTAGTTCGACTGGATGCAAGAGTTCTTGTGGAGCTTCGATCTTCAGGACCGCAATGTCGTTGGGCGGGTCGGTGCCGATTACGCGAGCAGGGTAGGGTTGTTTAGAATCCGAAAGCGTGACGGAGACGAAGTCGCTACCTGCGACCACGTGGTGGTTGGTCACGATGTGGCCTTGGTTGTCTAGGACCCAACCAGAACCGGAGCCTTCTCGGGTTTGATGCTGCCCCAAGAACATGGCGGGCACTTCGGACTTGGTGTCGATGTTGACCACGCTGCGATTGACTTTGTCGTAGACCGAAATGTTGATTTTTTCGTCAGTGGTGAATTCACGACGGTTGAGATCGGGAACCAATTGCTGGTTGTTGGCGACCGGTGGTCTAAGACTGATTTGTGGTGGCTGCGAGGACCAACCGGCACCGACGGCTTGCGGTGGGGCGCTTGCCATAGCCGGCGATTCGGGATTGAAGTTACCTTGGATTGTTTGGGTTAACAGGACCGCCAGCACGGCCGAGCAAAAGCAAAGCAAAAGTGTTGTTTTCATCGGTCTAATTGGATTTTTAGAGAGGGAAAGTTATTCGTCTTTACGTTCGGCGAACGAAAACGTTCGGCGTATTTTTGTTTCTGGATTTTAGAATCTCAAAATCGATAGGCTAGATTTTGCCAGTTAAAGGTTTGGTTTTCCAGCCTGCTAAGTCTTCTAGATCGTACAGGTCGACCCATTCCGAAAGGTTAGCCGAAAAAGCACCTTTTCGATAACAGGAATCAACTGCCACTGCCCGATTCAAATATTTAACCACTGGATCCTGAACTTGGTTTCCGTGATTTTATATATCTCAGGCCGTTTTTTTAGAGGCAACGGAATGATTTTTGGCGCGAAATGTAAGTCGTTTAAAATTTTTGTAGTAGTGTTGGGGCTGATCGGAGCGACATGGGTCGCCGACTGCCAAGCGGAGCGAAATCCGGTGTCGCCGGTGTCGATAGTGAAACAGAGCCACTTTCAAACAGTGGTATGCGACAAGACGGTTGCTCAATTAGAAGCGTTTAAGCGAGATCGTATACGAAACGAGAAACGCTGGAATAAGCTTAAGCAGTTTGTCGGTCAGCAAGTTACCGCCGCAAGTGATACGTTTGCCAGCTCGGGGCTAAGCGATTGGTGGACACAACGAGTCCCGCCCATCGAAGAGCCAGTGGTGGGGCAGCAAGCGGGCGAAAATTCGGTCGCGATCAGTCCGTCGACGTTAATGGTGAAGTTAGCCGGGAACATGTCGGCGGTTCAATGGTGGCAAGTTTCCAGTCAAACGATAGGTTTGTTTGACTCAATCAAAGGAAATGTTGTTGATACTTCAACGAAGTTACGGAGTGACGTTCAAGCCAGTTTCTTGCAGTTGGTTGAAACGACTTCGAATCACGTAGGCCAGAAAGTTAACGACTTCGCAGCGTCTAGCCTTGTGCAAGGATTTTTCGTAACCGATTCAGAGCAGACGCAGCTTATTGAGAACGTCAATGAAACTACTACTGGCGATCCGTATTGGAGCTACTACTCGGATTGCGATTTCTGGGGTGTTGAGTTCAATTCAGCGGACGAAGAATAACTGCAGTTCGAACAGTGGCTTGTAAAACACGATCGGACCAGGATCGCTGTTGATGTATCCCAGCGATCGCTACTTACCGGAGCATGAATACGCCCAACGCTATTAGAAGCTGACGTAATCTAGTTATTTTCTTCGTCAGTATCTCCGACATTTGCGGCGATCTTGGCCCTAGCAGAGTCCAAACATTCAGCGACTCGGGCCTCCAAAAAAGCTTGCAGATCTTCCGGTGACCAGTCTTTATATTCGTCGAACTCAATTGGTTTGCCAAACACCACGCGTATTTCACCCAGCTTTGGTAACTTGGCATCGCGAGGAAAGGCTTGGTAGCAGCCGTCCAAAGCAATGGGCAAAATTCGCGATTTTGTACGGCGAGCTAATAATTCAAAGCCCGGCTTGAAGGGGAGTAATTCGCCGTCGTCCGACCGAGTCCCCTCGGGAAACATCACCAACATTTCACCGCGTTTGAGTCGTTTGAGCGATTCCTTGACTCCAGCCAAACCAATCGATTCGCGGTCAATCGGAATTGCATCGTTCAAGGTCAGGAACATTCGCAGCGGCGCAATCTCGAACAGCGTCTGACGGGCCAAGTAGTTTAATGGCTGCGGGCTAGCGACCCCGATCACCACGGGATCGAGAAAGCTCTGGTGATTACTACAGATTAACGTGCTGCCGGATTCAGGGAAGTTCTCCAGCCCGTGCACGCGAATCCGGTAAGCGACCGTCAATTGAATGCGAAACATCCACCGCACAAACCACTGAAAAGTAGCGACTGCGAGAGATCGTCGGTGGTTCGGGAAGTTAAGCATGGTTCTTGGTAGTAGCGGTTAATCAGAATGCATCTTAAACTAAAGATCGCCCATCGAGAAACGGAATTGTCTGGTAAACGCTTTGATTATCAATTTCACACCAATTGAAAACACGTTCGCCGAAGCCTTCGGCATGCGATTCACTCGGTTGATCATCACCGCGGTTAATCGTAGGTGGCTGCAAAATGCCGTGAATGAAGTCTGTGGATACGGCAGTTCGGTAATTGCCTGCGATGCTGAAGTTGGTTTTGAAGGCTGGATTGATCCAGCCGAAACGCTCGATGGACGCCCGGGAGCAAGCGTATTATTGTTTGCCTTTTCAACAGAGGCTTTGCAAAAATCTACCTTTACTCGCACGGGTCAGTGCCTGATGACGTGCCCCACCACCGCTGTGTTTGACGGTTTGGCTGCGGGAGAAGGCAGCGACGATCTAGTTGATTTCAAACCTAACGAAATTCAAGTCGGCGAAAAGCTTCGTTTCTTTGGGGATGGTTATCAAAAGAGCAAGCTGATTGGTCAGCGGAGGTTTTGGCGGATCCCGGTGATGGACGGAGAATTTATTTGCGAGGACCGAGTCGGTGTGGCCAAAGGGGTGGCCGGCGGGAACTTCTTAATTTTGACCAAAGACCAGGTTTCTGGTTTGACCGCTGCCGAACGGGCGGTGGATGAAATCACAAAGCTCCCGAATGTTATGTGCCCGTTTCCCGGCGGCGTGGTGCGTAGTGGCAGCAAAGTCGGTTCGCGTTATCAAGGTATGGTCGCGTCCACCAACCATCCGTTTTGCCCGACACTCAAAGGGATTGATTTTGAAACCACGGATGTCGATTCAAACCACACAGTAGAAAATAGTATCAAACGATCGCTGCTGGACGAGCAAGTGAATTGTGTTTACGAGATCATCATCGATGGTACTGACTATCAATCCGTTGGTGACGCGATGGTGGCGGGGATCAGGGCGGCGGCAAGTAAAAATGTCGTTTCGATTTCTGCGGCGAATTACGGCGGCAAGTTGGGAAAACACCAGTATCGTTTGCACGAACTGTTGAACGGCGACAGTCAAACCATTCAAGACAAACCTCAGGGAGCCAGCTAAGCGATGCTTGTCCCCAAAAACGAATTCAAACGACCGCCAAAGCTAAAGCCCTGGCAGGTTACTCTCAACCGGTTCTTTAATCGAGCCTGGTTTGAGTTATTGATTGGCGTTTTGGTGCTACTGTCGGTAGGCCTGACATTGTTCGGGTTTTGGCTGGAGTCGGAACTGGCCTTTGGCAAATCGCAAGTGTTAACTCCGTTTGGGTTTCTAACAAGTTGGCATTTGCACATGCTGACTCAGATCAATGACTACATTACTTATTTTTTCATTGTCGAACTGAGCCTGCGTTTTTTGGCGGCGAGCTCCAAGCGGGCGTTTTTTGCGGAGTTCTGGCTAGATATTTTGGCCGTGATTCCACTGTTTCGAATTTTCCGATCCGCTCGTGCGTTGCGGTTGCTGCGAGTGGTGCGACTGTTTCGGTTGCTGGGGGTTTTTCAGCGGTTGTCGAGTCACTACCCGCGGATCTTTCGCAACAATTTCGTCGACTTTATAATCGTCAGCGGCATGTTGTTGATCGCGGTGGTTTTCGGTACGATCGCGATCACGCATTTCGAAAGCCAGGCCAACTTGAATCGCTTGAGCCAAAACAATTTGGTGGGTGGCAACGTACCGGCTGGAGTGAATGTTGAACCGGGAGTTAAGACGCCAGCGGTTGACCCGCCGGTTAATGATTCGAGTTTGTTGGATCCACCTGCGGCTCAGTCGGTCGATTTTGATTTAGAGTCTTCGTTTTGGTACAGCATCTATACGTTGTTGGCCGCCGAGCCCGTGCCGGCTCCGCCGAAGACTTTTAGCAGTCGAATTGTAACTGTATTTTTGATGTTATCCGGGATGGCCATTTTCGCCATTTTTGCCGGTACCGTATCGGCCTTTATGGTCGATCGCATGCGAACGGAGGGGCGAGTGGTTGAGTGGGATGCATTGTCCAATCATATTGTGATCTGTGGTTGGACTCAAAAAACAAAGATCATCATTGAGGAATATCGAGCGAGTCGCAGCACTAAACGCGTGCCGATTGTGGTGATTTCGGAGTTAGATTCGGAATTGATCGACAGCGACATTCAAGCTTTGGGAAGTGTGATGTTCGTCAATGACGACTTCACTCGCGTTTCGGCTCTACGCCGCGCGGGCATCGATCGAGCAACAACGTGTTTGGTGCTGACTGATACCAGCGGGGGTCGTAGTGAACAAGATGCTGACGCACGAACTATTTTAGCGGCGTTAACGGTCGAGAAGATGAACCCCGACGTGTTTACATGTGCGGAGCTGGTCAATCGGAACTACGCGTCGCACTTAAAAATCGGAAACGTCAATGATTACGTGGTCACTAGCGAATACGGTGCTCACGTGTTGGCTCAAACGGCGATGAAACGAGGGCTGTCGAACGTCGTGACGGAGCTGTTGACCTACGAGCAAGGGAACGAGTTTCATCGGGTGCCGGTGCCAGCGAGCTGGATTGGAGAGACTTTTGACGCCAAGCTCGCGGAACTAAGAACCGAGCACTCGTCGATTTTGGTCGCCGTTCACACGCCCGGCGAGGCCCCGAACATTAACCCGACGGCTTACCACTTCGCCGAAGGGGATGAAGTGGTTTTGATCGCCGTGGCCGCGCCGAAATTGAGCTAGGTGGCGGCAACTGTCGCCACCCTCGTTCCAAGGCTCTGCCTTGGAACGCACTGATCTAGTGGCTCTGCCACCCAGAATGGAAACCCGCGGCGTTAGCGAGGAAGGAACCGAGAAAACCAGGCGTGCAATTCTGAAATCGCGCTGCGATCAGCCCCAGTGACTTAGTCACCATTTTATAAAGTTGCGTGCCATTAGCCGGTCTTATGCGCGCCAACCAAAAAATGAACGGCTAATGTAAACGCTATTCGGAATTTGGGATGATTGGTTATGAAGAGCTTATCGCTCCGCCGGCGCGTAAGACAGGTCGGAGGCAACTGTCGCCACCTTGCTAAACCTAATCTTCGCCGTCAGCTTTTTCGTTGTACTTTTCGACGAGCTCACGGTAGCGCGCGGGAAGCTTGTCTTTGAAAGCGTTGTTGGCGGCGTCACGGTTGCGAGATCGCAAACGACTCCATGGGCTCGCCGGTGACCCGTCGTAGGTCTTGACCTGAGCCACGCCGTTGGGCTGGCTGCTCGATTGACCGCCTTCGCTCTTGGATTGATTCGGCTTGCCTGGTTGCTGTTGCCCATCTTGTTTTTGGTTGGCGCCCGAATTCTCTTTCTTCTTTTTGGCTTTATTGTCTTTTGGCTTGCCAGATTGCTTCTTGCTGTGCTCTTTCTTTTCCTCTTCTTTAATCAGCTTGCCAAGCATTGCGACAATCTTATCCTGCTGGCTCTGAGTTTCTTCATCTGTTTCGGTAAGCTGCAAACGACGGCGAGAAAAATCCATCCGCCGACGAATGTCGGATAATTTGCCTTCCTGGACCTGAGCGAGTTCAAGGATTTGCGTTCCAGCGTTTTCAACCAGACGTTCGGCAGAATCCGGATTAGATTCTAAGAATTTTGCAAACGATTTAAGCGCTGCTACATTGTTCAATAAACCAGCTTGGGCGACTCCCATATAGTACTGAGCCACGCCACGGTGAGCCGAGTGCTCACCGAGTTCGCCGGTTAGCGACTCGAGTAGCGGAACGGCGTCTTCGTATTTTTCGCCGTTCATTAGAGTACGAGCCAGATAGAAACTAGCATCAGCGGCCAAAAAACGATCTTCGTGATTGGTCAGCGGTATTAAAGCAGCAACTGCGGTGCTGATATCTTCGAAGTCCGCGTCGTCGATGGCTTGGCCAAATTCAGGGTAGATCGTGATCAACGATTCGGTAATGGCAGTGTCTGGCGACTCGACGTTGTCGGTCAAAATACTTTCGACCTTGCTTTTAACTTCCGCCGAAAGTTTGCGACCATCGAGTGTTTCGGTGAACTTGTTTAAAACATCTTCGCCATGCTGGTCGGCGAGTGCCGTTTGACAGAACAGTACCAAACCTGCAAAAACGATTGCGATTGATTGTCGAAACATGGGAACTCCAAAACTTCGGGCCAAAGAACCACGGTCGACTTGCAAGAAGCTGCCGACTGCGATGTTTTACTAATATATCATTCACACAAGTAAAAGAAGGCGATGTCGCAGCTTTTTTGCCTCAAATAATAAAACTTGCTGGCAGATGAGGGCGATTGTGTGAGCAGGATTGCAGTGATCGTCGCTTTTGGCGACTTTCGGCTAAAGCCGCTACTCTAAGGCAAACGGTCTGGCAGTTAGATCGCGGATTGTTAACTTCAAAGCGTGCGTGTTTTACTTTGGGCTTCTATGGCAGAGCCAAAGGTACAGTGCGTTCCAAGGCAGAGCCTTGGAACGAGCGGCGCGTAAAAAATGTCGCCCTCGGAGCGAAGTCGACGATGACTAAATCGGATTGATTTGTGGCACGTCATAGATTGGTTCTGGCGTGTCGTCGTCGGGTAGCATGTCCGGGAAAAGTCGTTCGATTCGTTGCCAGTTACCCCAGTCAGCTCGTAACAATCGGGTACCAACGTCCACGCGACCATCGGCCAGCCAGTCGCGGAGGATGCCAAAGTGGACGGGGCCGTACTCTTTGCCTTCTGGTGTTCGCAGCACCCAAGTATTGAAGGGAGGTTCCTTATGCACGCTTTCAACCGAAGTATCATCCAGGATAATTCCTTTGCGGATAACCGGCGGGCGCGTGGGAGTTTTTAGTTTTATCGGCGGTCCCAAAATCGCTGGCCGAGGCAATTGAGGTTCTGCTTCAACGCGACATAGCCAATCGAGAATCTGTTCGATTTGGGCCAGCGAGCGTTCTTTGGTTTTGGCGGACGATGGATCTTGAGGGATCAGCTTCTGAATTTTTCTAAGATCGATCGTTGCATTTTCAAAGTGCCCTGAATGGATGTTCGTCAACGCGCGAGCGTGTCGAGCCGCCAGAAGCATCTGAGGGTCGTGCCGCATTAACTCGATCACGGCTGTAAAATCACTCGTTGCTGGACTCCAGCGTCCCATTTGCGCGAAAACTTTGCCACGGGCCAACAGTATTTCGACTAAGTCTTTATCGTCGTCGAACCGATGCAACGCCTTCGTCAACCAAATCAAAACGTATTCGTGCATTCCGCGGCTTACCAATACCGATGCTCGGCCGCGATACGCTTTGGCGACGCATGGGTCGAGTCCGAGTGCGGTTTCGAAATCGGCCAATGCTAACTCGGGTTGGTTATTTTGGAGGTAGGCCTGCCCGCGTTGTTCGATCGTTGTCGCTTGCCGCGGCGCGAGTTCGATGGCAGTCGAAAAATCCCGTATCGCTCGACGGAATAATTTCATTGACAAATAAACCTTGGCCCGTTGATGGTAACTGTTCGCATCGTTCGGATCATGGACGATCGCTCGGTCGTAGGAGCGAGCGGCTTTCTTGCGTTGACTGGACCGTAAATAAAACTGAGCCAACAGCAAGTGGTACTTGGCGCAGTTCGGGTTCAGGTCGATTGCTTTTTTAAGGTCTGTTCGCGCTTTTGATTCCAACCCCAACGCCGCCAAAGAACGGGCTCGGCCGTACCGAGCCGCATGATTTCGCGGGTCAGTGCGAATCACTTTCGTCAAATCTGCTCGAGCCAATTCATGGTCTTCGGATTCGGACAACGATTGAGCTCGGGCAACCAAAATCTCCAAGTTGTTAGGGTCACGATGGCTAGCTGCCGTAAAGTCTCGAACCGCACTTTCATGGTCGCCAAGGAACTGATGGGCCAAGGCGCGGTAGAGGTAGATGACGGGAGTGTCGGGAGAGTGTTTTTCGAGTCGCGTGAAATGTTTGATCGCTCTCATGGCAACCGGACGTCCGATCTTGCGATAAGATTCAGCCGCGGCGGGGCGAGCGTCAATCGCGGACTTTAAAGCATTGATGGACGAGTTCCATTTTTCCAGCCTCGCACCAGCGGCGGCTTTCCAAACCCAACAACCCGAATGATGAGGACGCAGATGAGAAGACGTTTTGAAGTCATAATAAGCCTCGTCAAATTTTTCCAACTCATACAACGACGCACCTCGTCGATACAAATACTCCGCTTTCTGGTCGCTATCACGAGCCAACTCGATCGCCCGCGTGTACTCTTCGAAGGACTCCGAGAAGTTACAAAGCTGATGATAGATCTCGGCTTTGACCGCAAAACCTTCTGGCAGCGTCTCTAAGAGGGTGGCGTGTTGGCAGGATGTGAGCGCTTCGTTAAGCCGCTCTTCAGCCAAATACGTTTTGGCTTGCAGCAGCACCGCCTCGTAGTGGTTAGGTGCCAACTCAAGTATTCGATCAAGGTCTTGGTGTGCAAACAAAAAACGTCGCATTCCCAGCAACGCTTTGGCTCGCCCGATCATGGCATCGGTGTGGTTGGGGTGCACGTTCAAAAACCGAGTAAAATCTTTGATCGCATGCGTGTAACTTTTGATCGCCGTGTAGCACTCGCCGCGAACCAATAAAGCCATGGCCGCGTCCGGGGTGGCTTCCAGAATATTACTTAGTGTATCGATCGAGCGAATTGGAAAACCAAGCTCCGCGCGTAGTCGGAGACTCTGGATTTTGCGCCGATAGTCTTTGCCCGCGAGGCGGTATAGCTGGTGCAAATCAAAGTCAGTTGCCGCAGTCATACCTGCGTCGTGATTGATGCGGGCACTCAATTCGTAAGCCGATCGGCGGCATTCGATTGGACCATCCGGGCTGGCCGCAGAAACGAGCAACGGTTCAAGGTGCTGGATGACGCCGGCTTGATGGTGAGTCTTTGCCAATCCTAAAGCCGACCAACGATGGTCAATGTTGATTGACAGGGCCAGCTTAAAGTCCCGTTCGGCTTTTCTTAAGCTGCCCTGACGAAGGTACATCCAGCCGCGATCACAAAATACGTCCGCTGGTGGCGATGGCAACTTGGTTCGCTCGTGAAAGAACTCCTTGGCGACCTCAGAGTACTGTTCCATCAAAGCTAAGTACTGGTCGCTATGGGGAGCGGTCAATTCGCAAGCGCGGTGCAAATCGTTAAACGCTAAACGCCATTTGTTTTGCTCGCCCCGACTGGCGGCTCGCCAAGCAAACGTGTTCGGGTCTTCCCAGTTGCCTTCGATGGCAATCGTGCAAGCCTTTTCGGCATTTTCCAAATCGCCAAGTTGGTAGAGTGTAAAACCCTTCAATGACATGCATTCAGGTAACCGCTCGCCGGGAGTGTCTGCAATCGCCTGGTCCAAGCAAGCGAGTGCTTTTTGGAATTTTTCTTGAGCGATCAACTCTTTGGCTTTGGAGAGCTGCAAGTCAACCGCCAGCGGCAACGCATCACCGGGTAGTGTGTCAGCAATTGACTGATTCAAGTTGGTGCCGTTTTCCGCGGCGTGCACTGAGTCATCTGCGCTGTTCTGGTCGGGCTGACTCAAGATCGAGTGAGACAATACATTTGATAACTCCCAGCCACACTCACAGCTTGTTGAGTTCTTAAGCGTTTTCTGGCACTCTGGGCAAAGGTGTTTCATGTTACATTCGCTGGACTGAAGTTCAGGAAGTGGCCACCATGGTAGGTGAGAGAACCGTCCGAGACCTACCTATTATCCATGCTAAAGTGGCTGACGTCAAATTTTGTTTAGTGACCAATGCCGTTGGGCAGAATCGCTCTTCTGAGGATCGTTTAGAGGGAGTTTGAGTCATTGATGGCCGCAAATCCGTGCCAACCTTACGATATTGGAGGTATTAGCGAGTCAATCCAAGGACAAGCCGATCTAAATATTTAGTACCCGCCGAGTAGAATCTTTGTTTTGGCGAAACTTTAACAGCGGTTTTGAGTTTTATTAGTGTTGCGCCCCAGCTTGTATCGTAAAACGACAGCGTTGTTTAACAACACCGTTTCCAATCAAAATACCATGTTCCAAATTACCAACTCTGTGAAGCTCGTCCTTGCCGGTCTTACTTTCGTGGTAGCGGCTCTCTGTTTGCCTGTCCAAGGGAATGCTCAGGGCGTTGAAGAGTATTTCCGCAAAGCTGATTTAAACGACGATGGAAAAATTGAACCAAGTGAAACGACGATGCCCCTTAGGCGGTACTTGATCAGTAAAGGATTTGACACGCGCGAGAGTCACCAGATCGCAGACATTTTGAAAAAGACGTCCGCAAGTAAGCCCAAGCCCAAGCCCACGGCAAAGGGTGATTTGAAGGTCCCGAAGTTTGGGGTCGATCCTAAAGATAAAAAGAATGTCGGTGCTTTTGGGGCTACGGCTGCCAAACCGGTCAAGTATTCAGAAGCCGCCACTAAACGAACGCAAAGCACATTTGACCGATATGACGTCAATTCAAACGGGTTCATAGACGAATCTGAAATCGCGAACGTACCGTGGGGCAGTCCGAAACCATCGGTGAGTGACAAGAACGGTGACGGGCGGTTGTCGTTTCAGGAGATACAAGAACGATTTCGGGAGCGCGAGACTGCCCTACAGCGGTCCGGGCGGTCCTCATCAGATTCTGGTCAGGGTCGTGGTCGAGACAGCGGTGGACGGCGAGGTCGGTTCAATCGTTCGGGCGACATTCCGAGGTCAAACAGAGGCCGATTTTCGGGCTCGCGAGATGACGATGACGACGAAGATGAAGACGAAGGTGACGATGAAAGGTCGAGTCGAAATTCTTCTCGTTCTTCGGTCCGTAGTTTAAGTGGTCGGAGCAATGTGAATAGCGAGCGACAGAGACGTGAGCGTGCTGAAAAATACGTGGAGGGTTATTTTAACTCGCGCGATTTGGACAAAAACGGTGTGCTTGAAGGCGATGAACTGAAAAGAGTGACTTCAAATTCAAAATCTAAGTACGATAAGGACCGCAACGGAAAGATCACCAAAGCAGAAGTGTTGGCGGTCCAGTACCCGTCGTCCAAGAGCCAAAGTTTGACAACTTCGAACCGTAACTCGTCTTCCAGTAAGTCTCGAACGTACTCGAAAACTTCCAGTTCGTTTAACAAATTGGATGCCAACAAAGATCGTTTAGTACAGATGCACGAGTTTTCAAAGACGTGGACCCAAAAGAAACTCGACGAATTTCTCGACAAAGACACCAACGGTGACGGAGTGATCTCGCCAGAAGAGTGGTAATACGTAGCTGGGATCACCCAGAGTTCAAACCTTTTAAAACGACATCCGTCGTAGCTGGGCTCGCCAGAGTTCAGGCCTTTCAGAACCTCATCCCGAAGTCTGGCGACTCCGGCTACACCAAAAACGAAATCTAAATTCACAACCATGATTGACATCGCCGCAAACTACATGCAACAGATCCTTGGCTCGCTTGCCATCATCTCAATCACCATCTGCTTAGGTTCACAAGCCAACGGCCAATCGTCTGTTGCAGATCTCCAAAAGCTGATTAAAAAAATGGAGGCAGTCAACACTCCTGGAAAAGAGAATCGAAAGGCAGCGAAAGAAGATCGAAAGCCAGCGAAAGCAAAAAGAACGCCAAGGAAAGAGAATCGAACGCCGACGAAAGCGGCACCGGTGGCGACCAACTCTGGCAAATTGAAGGTTCCTAAGTTTGGAGTTGAAGCGACTGAAAGAACTCCCGTTCAAACATTTGGAGCGCCGGTTGAGACCATTGATTATTCGGAAGAAGTCACAGCGAAAGCCCTTTCAACACTTAAAAGATACGATCGAGACAAAAACCTATTCCTAGATGAAGTGGAACTTGCTAGTGGGAGGTGGAATCCTAGTGCGCTAACGAGTGACAAAAATGGAGATGGACGGTTATCCCTTGCTGAACTTCAAGATCGCTACCACCAGCGGGAAAGTGAAAAACGAAAACAAAGGGAAGCCTACATGGAACGAAGAGGGGATGGAGATCGAGGCGGAGGTCGGGGTCGAGGTGGAATGTCTGGGAGAGAAAGGCAGGCCTTCAGTCCCTCTTGGCGAGAAACTTCAAACGATCGGACCAATGGTAAGCAGGAGAAAGGCGGTTCCAGTGACGACCGATCACGGTCGTCATCAAAGTCATTAGACCAGGCACGGTCATCGTATGAGTCGCTTCGGCGGTCTGGATCTCGTCGAACGAGCGGTTCTCGAACGAGTACCAATGGGTCGCGGAACAGTAAATCTCGATCCAGTTCGAGAGTTTCCAGTGCATTCACAAAGCTAGATTCCAACAGCGATCGATTGGTGCAAATGCACGAGTTTTCCGAAACATGGCCCAAGAAAAAGCTCGACGAATTCCTTGACAAGGACGCCAACGGCGACGGCGTGATCTCGCCCGACGAGTGGTAGTTATAGGCTGGAGGGTAGGAGACTGGAGGCGGTGCTTCCAGCGGGTCTCAAGTTTAACGACGAGGCGGAAGACGCCGGCGCCGGTTAAAAGCACACCGACCCAGCAAACTCGGAAACAGTCCAAGTCCCAAGCCAACCATAGATAGTAACACGTTATGCAACCCAAACACCGCGACTCTGGATCAGTTGGACTTGTAACCAAACTAATTCGATGGCTCACCCCTATCGATGAAGATACCAAGCAGCGACTGACCAACGAACGTTGGGAAGACGTGAATGCTGAGTTCTCCCGTCACCAAGGACTGGCGGAGTTCTTTTGTTTCGTTGGAATGTTTACCGGTGTAGCCATCGCGGGAATTTTTAGGCCAATGCAACCGTGGGACATTGGCATCATGTTCGGCGCGATGGTCGCTGCTCCACTTTTTTACATTTTCGCGGTTTGTGCGATCAAGGGCTTTAAAACGACCTATCTTCGCTGGTCGGATTTCAGCACAATGAAATACGCGCTTCCTTGGCGCACCCAGTTTTGGTTTTTGTACGTACCAATGCTTATTGCTGGGGCCGTATCGGTTGTTGGACGTATCTGGTTTCCGATCGCAGTGTGATTGCTTTAGCCGAAAAGGTGGGGCCAGAGGCCGCGATAGGTGGCGATGGTGCTTCCAGCCGGTCTCGTCCAGTGCCGGTCTCATACAGTTTAACGACATGCCGGCAGGCGACACCGTCAACGCTGGCACCCCAAACCCGATCGCATTGAAGTCGATTGAGCGGTACTGGGCTTGATCAGGCATAGCTAGGTTCAAGCATTTGCCAAATAAAAAAGCCATACAAGGTAAAACCTCGTATGGCCTCGTGTCGAGAACATCTGACTACGCTGAGGCACAACATCAAGTAGGTTACACCTACTGACGAGCCCAACGATCAACAAGTATTAAAATTCGCCCAAAACCAGACCGTCGTTTCGCGAAAACAGACGCTGGTACGTGGCGCGTGGCTCGCCTGCTGCCCACTGCGTGCTGGTAAGCTGGTTGTGTTCAATGCTATCAGCAATAAAGTGTGTTGATCCGTCCACGAACGCAAACACCGCGCCACCGGAATGGTTACTTGCATAGGAGTTCCGTAAGATCGTGTCGCTTGCAGTCTCCCAATCAGGGTTAAATTCGCCATGGCCAGTTCGAACTTGGCTTAGTGTTCTCGACGCTGTCGTGCCGTTAGCTGTTGCGGCATACATCGCAGGATCCCAAATAAAGGGATTGCCTTGCAAAACAGCATAGCTCAGGGTTTCACCACAGAAAAAGGTATTGGAGGTACCATCAGAGATTTCTCCCAGCGTAATCCCACGATGACTTAGATCGGGAGAACGCATTAGTATCCCGTCAGTAAAGGGATTAGTTTGAACGAACGACCACTCAATACTTCCCCCGTTACCAAGATAGCTTGACATTGGCATCTCAACCCCAGTGATTGGATGCCGAGCGTCGGCCAATTCTGGATCGGACGGGCAGATAAAAGTGTTTACGGACTGCTCAACAAAAGCAACATTGTTGCCGGCATTACAGGCAATCGAAAGATCCAAGCCACCAAAAATGTTCCCCTGCTCCATGTTCGCAAGGATCTTCGTTCGCCACCCCCATCCAAGGCTTTGGGGGTCATTGTTCTGACCAACAAGACTGCTATGCTCCGCACCATTGGGGAGCCTCATCAGTGCGCTCTCAAAATTCAATGCGGCTAGCGGAAGTTGACGTACCTGATTCATACATTCAGATCGACGAGCGGCTTCACGCACAGCCTGAACCGCTGGCAGCAGCATTCCGATTAGAATTCCAATGATGGCAATCACCACCAACAACTCCACCAGCGTAAAACCGGCTGAAGATTTCTTCTTCGCGTATCTACTCACGAGAAGACCTTTCGAAAAAACAATAAAATAAATTAACGTAACATCTTAGAAACCGAAATTAATTCGCTTCGTATTTTTGAGTTTGCTTTAGATAGCTCGCTAGAAGTTGCTTGGCCTTCCGCCGAAGCGGCCAAATCACCGCAAGACGTTTTCAAGGCTTCGATCGACTGACTCAGCTGAGCTTTCTTGCTTTCAGCGAGTTCTGATGCGTTTACGGAGTCCACCATCGCTTCGACCACTTTCAGCAGTCGATCCGCCACCTCTTTTAATGACTCTGGGCCGGCCTCTTCTGAAAGACAAAACTTAAATTCATCTGATTCCTGAACAGCCGATTTCACCAATTCTTTTGGTGGGCGCGAGCTTAGGCCCACATCAGTCGATTCGGGAGCCGAAGAACAACCAGCAAACAACCCAAGCAAAATTGAGAGATAGATAGGTGCTTTCAAAATCGTCACTCCTACAACATATTACTCGCTATCGTACTAATAATTCGAATCGACTATAGCAGAACCAAGTTAAACTTTTCAAGCGAGATG
Organism: uncultured Pirellulaceae bacterium; assembly: GCA_964555525.1. Classification (GTDB taxonomy): domain Bacteria; phylum Planctomycetota; class Planctomycetia; order Pirellulales; family Pirellulaceae; genus Mariniblastus. The sequence goes on along the minus strand of CAZKTR010000005.1, from coordinate 798 downwards.
ATGCAGAAACGTAAGAATAAGAGTCTTTACAGGACACTACTGGTGCGCTCTCAATGAACACCGGACTAAAAAATCATTGAAAGTACGCTACTTTTGGGGAGTAAAAGGCGACTATAAAAAGCGTCGTATCTGAGCTCGCCAGAGTTTAAGGGCCTTACCGCGTCGCATCCCGAAGTCTGGCGACGTCCGGCTACAATTAGTGTTCTTCCTCATTCACAGCTTTCATCAGACCTCACGCAAAGGCGCGAAGGCGCAAAGAACTGGACATCAAGACTCTGCGCATTCGCGCCTTTGCGTGAGATATATTCTTTTAAAGAACGGAACACTAATCTGCTCTAATTACCACTAATCCAGCGCGCGGCCTCGAACCTGCACCATTTCAATTAGTGTCGATTAGTGGAAATTAGTGTTCTTCCTCATTCACAGCTTTTATCAGACCTCACGCAAAGGCGCGAAGGCGCAAAGAACTGGACATCAAGACTCTGCGCATTCGCGCCGAGAGACATTCGGTTTAAAAAACGGAACACTAATCTGCTCTAATCATCACTAATCCAACGCGTGGCCTCGAAGCTGCACCATTCAAATTAGTGTCGATTAGTGAAAATTAGTGTTCTTTCTCTACCCAGAACTACCCAAAGAAACTCACCGCATTTTCAAAAATTTTAAACCCATCCCCACGCGGCCCGACATCCTCCCGAGTCCAACGAGGATGATGCGTCGGATCGATATTCCGCTCCGGATGAGGCATCAACCCAAAAATCCGGCCGGTCTCATCGCAAACCCCCGCCACGTCCGCCA
>CAZKTR010000004.1:0-29300 GCA_964555525.1 uncultured Pirellulaceae bacterium | reverse complement strand
AACCCCTAACCCCCGCCTTGCAAAGGCGGTGCTCTCCCAATTGAGCTACGTCCCCATTTTTGAAACTCCCATCTAAGGAAGCCTCTTTGTTAGTTCGAAGAGTATAACCTCTTCGAAACATCTTCACTACTCATGCAGCCCAATCAATGATAGGCCAGCTATAAGCAAGTGGGCGTGCCAGAATTCGAATCTGGGACCTCATCGTTATCAGCGATGCGCTCTAACCAGCTGAGCTACACGCCCTTATGGGCTGCGGAATGACAGTTACCGAGTCGCCACTCCAAACAGCGGACACTGATAACGAATTGTGGTTCACCTCAACTCCTGAACCACCGTCTTTCGTGTCGCGATATTCTACGGACAACTGTTTTGCTGTCAAACGGCTTTTGAGCTTTGTTTATCGATTTTTTCCAAAGCCTTCTGAAGTAAAAAACAAAAATCTACCCGCAAAGTCTACTTTGTAAATCGGACTGCATTTTGGCGGCGTTCAGCTCGTTTTTATCGGCATTTTCGAACACTCAGAAGTTAATTCGGTGGCGCTAATGAGATATTTCTAGGCAAGTTTCAACTAATTTCGGTCGTTTTTAAAGATGGCAGGGGATCGTCGAACCTGCTTGGCGGTTTACTGCATTTCTGGCAAACCCCGCGTTTTGCGGCTTCAAAAGTAATCGTTAAACTCTTCCAATTTGATATTCCGCGTTAAAAAGTCTCCAACAAGACTTTCGACGGGGTCGTGCAAAAAGTAATCTATCGATTTGGGCGGCTGTCCAGCGAGCCTGCCTAGATCTATTTAAGCTCGGACTCACCTTTCAAACAAGCAATTTTACATGACTATTCGATTCCAAAAATTGAATTTCGCTCTTCTTCTAGTTTTTGTCGCTGGGGTCCTTCCAGCTTGCCAAACTCTGGATGCTCAGCAATCCAAAGAGTCCCAACAATTAAATCAAGCGATGGGCTTTAAGCCCAAGTTTGCTTCTGAGCTGACGTACGAACAGCCCAACGCGGCGGTTCTGAAGGGCTGCAAACTCAAGCGAACCACTAACCCGCCTGGCTTTGTGGTTTACCACGAAACTGGACGCGTGCTACGGAAGTTCATGGACACGAATAAGGACAAAAAACTGGACCAATGGTCCTACTACAATGAAGGCTTGGAAGTTTATCGAGACGTCGATTCCAACTTTGACGAAAACTTGGACCAGTACCGCTGGATTGGTCCTGGGGGAACTCGATGGGGAGTGGATCGTAATCAGGACGGTGAAATCGACTATTGGAAAGTTATTTCGCCAGAAGAGGTTGCTTACGAGTGTTTTCAAGCGATCAAAAAAGGCGATCAAAAACGCTTTAACCGACTGTTGTTGTCAGACGCTGAACTCAAGTCACTGGGGCTTAATGAAAAGATTTTGGATGATATTTCTAATCGCTGGAAAACCGCTCGCTCACAATTCTCGTCCATGGCTGGCTCTCAAAAAGCAATCAACGCTAAATCGAAATGGGTTTATGCTGGCAATGGCCAACCTGCAATGATGGCTGCGTCGGATGGAAACACAAAGAACCTTGTAATCTACGATCACGCGTCTGGTTTCTTTGAAAATGGAAGCAGCACGCAACAAGTCGCTTTGGGATCGATGGTCAAAGTCGGCGATGGTTGGCGAATGGTTGAGCTTCCGGAAATCGTAGATCCGAAACAACCGCTGGATAACGGCGGAGGGTTTTTCCCACGCGAAGATTTTGGTCGAGAAACAGTAACAGGAAGGAAGCCCCTCGAAATTCGACTGACAAAGCTATTGGATCAGCTTACTGCTGCGGAAAAAGCGCTTACCACAGCCCAAGGCGTGGCCATTGAACGCGGTGAAAAGACGAAAGCGGATGTCTTGATCAAGCTGATTGCTCTGTACAACGAAATGGAAGATCCAGTCAATGCGAATAACTGGCAAGAAAACCTCGCTGATTCGGTTTGTAGTGCCTATCAAAACGACCGCTTTACTGAAGGCATCACTTACTTGAACAAGTACTTGTTGGCCAATAAAGGTGCTGCTGGACTAGACTACGTCAAATGGCGAGCGATCTTTGCTGAATATGCTTGGGTGGACGACAACGGATCCAAGCAGCAGGTCGCAGCTGCCCGAGAAAAATTGGTCGGTGAACTGAAAGCATTCCAAAAAACCTTCACAACTAGTAAGCGATTCACACCTGACGCTTTGGTACAGCTAGCCGTACACTACGAAGTCAACGAGGCAGATGAACCCGAAAAAGCGATGGAATGGTACCGCGAATGTGCGAAGCGTTTTCCGTCCACAGGGTTTGGAAAGCGATCCGCTGGAGCCTTGGTACGCTTGGGGAGCTTCGGCAAAACGTTCCCGTTTGTTGGCAAAAATGCAAAAGATGGAACGGCGTTCAATATTTCTGAACTACGAGCCGGAGCCGGTCGCGCGGGAAAAATTGTTGTACTGCACTTTTGGGAAACATGGTGCTGCAATGATGCTGACATTAAAGAGTTGGCTCGATTGCAGAGTAAGTTTAAAGAGGACATTGAGATTGTTGGGTGTAACGTCGAAGGTTCAACCAACGGTGGTACAAACGCTGACGCAACCAAGGAGTTCAGAGCTTTCTTAGCTCGCAACAGTAAGACGATGACTTGGCGACAGCTTCACGCACCAGGAAGTGTTGATGGTAGCCCACTAGCTCAGCAGTTGGGGATCGCTACCGAACCAACGATTGTGTTGGTTGATCGCCTTGGCAAGCTGGTTGAAACCAATATTTCACTGGGAGAACTGGAGCGACAGATCGAACGCGAAAGACGTCGCAAACCATAGGTCTCCGAAGAAGTTTCCAAACTTCGGTCTGGCAAGCGGAGAATCACGCTCTGGTGAAAACCACGCTCTGACAAGCGTAGCCACCGTCGCAAGACGGTGGATGGAGCGCGGCTGGCTGACTCTTCTTCCGGACGGCCAGCGGAAACCACGCTCTGGCGAGCCTAGCTACCGTCGCCAGACGGTGGATGAAGCACCGCTGACTCTTCTTCCGCACTGCGGCTGAATTCGTGCAGATGCGAGTGGGCACTGCAAAATGCTAGCGTTGCAATCGTTTCGAACGGTTTTTTACAGAAGATCCGCAAAATCGGAAAAATTGTGACTCTCCAGCCCCTCGGTTGTCGAAACCTACTTGTGGATTCAAAGGTCTGAATCCGCCGGGGGGCAATTTTGTGGTGATTCACAAGTACCAGCAGCTTTGACATGAGACAACGCTGCCCAATCACACAAGCCTCCCCCGCGTTTTCAGCCCTCTGGCCCCGCAATTGGCAGACAACCGTTTGCCAAACCCAAATTAATAACATCCACCAAAAAGCTTGGCCATCCAGCTCGCACGTGACCCAAAAGTCGGCAGACGTCTGCCGGCCAGCGTCGAGGTTGGTTTGACTTCGGTCAACGATTTGAACCAGGAGGAATCTGATGCGACGTTTAGTGCTAGGAATCGCGGTCGCGGTCACTTCGCTCATGCCAGTAGTTGGCGTGGCCGATGATCAGGATATCGCTGATTTCATCAAGTCTCGGCTGCAAGCTGAGCAACAGCAGGGCAACCTACAAGGTTTTAATGTCGACATGCGTGTCGAAGAAGGAACCGTTTGGTTTAAGGGCCATGTGTCCAATGCTACTCAAGAAACAATCATCCTAACGACGGCTCAAGATGCCGCTCATTTGGGGGTCTTGCAAGTGGTTGACGATATTGAGATCGCTAACGCTCAAACTTTGCAAGTACCTGCAGCCGACTACGCTTCACGAACGATTCCTGCTGCAGCCCAACAAACTGCGGCTCGGCAAGTCGCCTACCAGCAGCCTCAGCGTCGTATCCCTGCCCAGCCAGCTTCTTTTGGCAGTGGCGGCAGTTCAACACGATCACTGATACCTACCGGTGCAGCGCCTCCGGCTCCTGTCAGCGTGAGCCTGCCTTCAACGGTTGGCAACACACCACTGCCATACGCAACTTCGGCTCCTTGCCAAGGCCCTGACTGTGGCTACTCCGCTCCTATCATCAGCGGCGGAGACTACGGTGGTGGAGGCTACGACGTCGGAGCTCCAATTGCCAGTGGATATGGCGGACAGGCAATTGGCAGCGAATCACCTTCGCTTCCTGGCTACGCCTGGCCAAGCTACGCAGCCCACCCAAACTTCGGCAACGTGTCCTATCCACAACAGTACTCGCCTTCAGCATGGCCTTACATTGGCCCGTTTTACCCCTACCCACAAGTTCCACTAGGCTGGCGTAAAGTCACCTTGGAATGGGACGACGGCCTTTGGATGCTTGATTTCCACGACAAGTAAAACGGTCGCGAGAAGATCGCTTAGGCGAATTGCAAATTAAAAAAACAAAAATCCCTCGGCAACCAAGTGGCGCCGAGGGATTTTTTATATGCCTGGCGACCGAAATAATTGCTCGCCTATCTTCCATTTGGCCACAAAGATCGCAGGTGCTCACACCAACTTCCCCTCGATTTGCTAGCAAACCTGTCCTTCTTTTCAGAATAGTCGGAAAAACCCGCAAGTCCCGCAAGGTTTAACACGATAACGTAGCATAAGAGTTACACCTCAAAGGAATACGCAATGTTTGCCAAAAAGTTAACTGTCACTTTATCGCTAATGCTTGGTGTGTTGGCAGTTTTAAGTTCTGGATGTTTCTATACCACGGGCCCGAGTTTGGGTGTGTTGAGCATTCCAGTTCCGGTTCCAGCCCATGCTTCCAAAAGACTGGAAGACCAACAACACGTCCACGAACGTTATGCTCGGGTTCCAATCTTAGGGCCAACCACTTCAGGTGGTCCTGTTAAGGCACTTGATCCGCCTTCGGACGATGAGGTCTGGCGTGCCCTTGAGCGAGCTCGTCCAGTTCAAGGCGGAATTCCGTTTTTGAATGAAACACAACGGAGCAACGTTGTCATTGTGAAAGAAAAGATCGCTGACTACATCGATCCGCCACGTGTGATTCCTCTGATCGGTCCTGCTCAGTTGCACCACGCACATTACAAGTGCACCGTGTACTTTAGCGAAAAGAAAATCGTGAGCTGGCCGGTACCGCACACACTATTGGACGAAGAGTCTGTCGAAGTGCTGTACATCGACCACAACCACTTCCATATGGTTGGCAATGTCGACTTCGGAAGTGCCAGCACTCACTATTAGTCGGTAGCACCGGCTTGGCCAAGCAGAATTCGCATGACCGAGCGGTGAACGATTAAATATGCAGGCAGTAGGTTAAATTACCTAACCACTAAACCAAGAGTTTTCGGTCGGTTACCGCAAAACATATGACATTGCACAGCGAAATGCCGTTCGTCAATCATTGACGAGCGGCATTTTTTTTAGTCTGCTGGAGGCTGAGCAAAACTGGCTCAGCCGGTTTGGTATTTGAGAAAAGTAATGAGTTCAGGCGATCAACATTCAGATCCTCAGAAAAAACCGCCAACCGAGCAGTCCGGTGGTTTGTTGTCGACGATTCGCCGTACGTTCCGATCATCTCCAACTCCGATCGCGATCGATTCCGATGGTCGGAAGACATTTTTGGAAAACTGGGCCACCTTAATCCTCTGCATCACCTTGTTTCTACTGCCGGTTGTGCTGACCGGCACGGTTCGCGCGCTCAAGGTTTACAAGTCAGACATTCGTCAGTGGCTACCGGACGGTTTTGAAGAATCCAAAACTTACGACGACTTTCTCAAACGCTTTGGTGGCGACGAGATGATTGTCATTAGTTGGGAAGACTGCACGATCGACAACCTGCAAGTGCGGACATTTCAGGAGGCACTCGAAAACGTAACCGTCCCTGTTAAAACGGAAGTCAATGGTGTCACCTCCGAAGTCGAAACCAAACTGTTTTCTCGTGTGTTAACGGGCCCCGATTTAATCGCAACCATTGAACGTTCGGGAGTACGTAAGCAAGTTGCCAAGAAACGAGTAACAGGTTTGATGATCGGTCCAGATCATAAAACAACCTGCCTGTTGGCTTATCCCCTACCCGAGGTTCCCGACTACCAAAAACTGGCACTCGTCAAAGCCTACGAACTCGCCGAAGAATCAGTCGGCGTCTTACCGGAGGATTTGAAAGTGGGCGGTCCAGCAGCAGACGGCGCAACGCTGGACGCCGAAAGCAAAAAATCGCTCAACACATTCCTGTGGATGTCTGTCGTGCTCGTAGCGGGGCTCACCTGGTTCCGCATGCGAGACTTGCCGCTGACACTGTTGGTGATATTTTTCTCTGGGCTCTGTTCTGCAATCAGCCTGTCAATCTTGTATTGGTCCGGCGGCAAAATGAATTTGACGTTGATCATGTTGCCGACGTTGACTTTTATTTTGGGCGTCTCGGGCTGTGTTCATATCGTCAACTACTATCGCAAGGCATCCACGCTTGGCTATGGCATGAGGTCGGCAGACCAAGCGATGTCCGACGGGATGTATCCGGTGTTGCTTTCCTCGATCACCACCGCAGTTGGTTTATTGTCTTTGGGCACCAGCTCGGTCAAACCAATTCAAGCTTTCGGCTGTTATTCGGCTTGCGGCATCATGGCTAGTTCGCTGGTGCTGCTGTTTGTATTACCTGCTTCGTTGTATTTTTTGCGAGGTCGGATCAGCAAGCGGTTTTCTCATGACGGCTCGATGAACAAGCGAGAGCGTACCACTGGTGTTAGTCGAAAGACATCGACGATACTCAACTGGGTTTGCCGCCAACATGGATTGGTCGTCGTGCCAATTTTGATTGCGGTGGTAGTGCTTGCGTTGGGAACCTTCAAATTAAAAGCCTCCGTCAAACTTCAAAATCGATTCGCTAGTAGAGCCAAAATCATCAAGGACTACCAATGGCTGGAAACGAAACTCGGGCCGCTCGTGCCGATGGAGGTCGAAGTCAAGTTTGATCCGCAAGTCGAATTATCGCGTTGGGATCAAATGCAAGTGGTCCAGTCGATTGAGCGGACTGTCAAACGGTCGACATCCGTGAATGCGACGTTGTCGGCCGCCACTTTCGAACCGTATGTTCCTTCAGGGCGCACGGTGATTGATCGGGTTAACCGTCGAGCCAAAATCGATTTGTGGCAAGAGAGCTTTGATTCATTGGTGGACGCCAAGTTGGTCCGCGTCATCGATAGAACAACCTATTGGCGGATTAGTTTGCGAGTGGCGGCGTTGAATGATATCGACTATGGCAAGTTTTTAGAAACCGTCACGCTGAATGTCGACAAGCAATTGGAACACTTAGACATCCAAGGAATGGAGGCGTCCTTGACCGGTGGTATACCGTTGGTCTACAAAGCCCAACATCAAATCTTGCGAGACTTGATGACTAGTTTCCTGACGGCGTTTTTGATCATTACGTTAATCATGATTGTGGTATTGCGAAGTGTTCAGGCTGGAATCGTGGCAATGGTGCCAAACGTCTTTCCGCCGTTGGTCGTTTTTGGAGCGATGGGCTGGTTGAACTTCTCAGTCGAAATCGGATCGGTGATGACGGCCAGTGTTGCCTTGGGAATCGCGGTTGACGACACGTTGCACTTTTTGACGTGGTACCGTCGCGGTACCGTTGAAGGGCTCTCCCGTTTTGCGTCGATCCGGCATGCCTTCGAACATTGTGCGAAAGCGATGATTGATACTTCGTTGATCTGCGGCCTTGGAGTGGCCCCGTTTCTGTTTGGTATCTTTATGCCAACGGCCAAGTTTGCCGCCTTACTGATGGTCATGCTGATGACCGCTTTGCCAGGAGACTTGATTTTACTACCCGCAATACTAGCTGGGCCGGTCGGAATTCTGTTCCGATTGAGAAGAAAATCAAAAAACGCGGAAAAATTGGGAGCTGCTGTTGAACCGAATGAACCGGTTGAGACGATAAGAAGGCAACAGTAGTCACTGAGCCCACCGCCGGTTTCGCCGAGTATTCTTAGCAAGATGATCGGTTTGACTGTGCCAAAATGGCGCAGGGCCGGCCGTTTTTTTTGCTTTCAATGACTTGCCGCCTTTGGCAGTCCTCTTCGAGCGTTTGGTTCGTTGTAAAAAAAAAGTTGCCGGCTAAGATGCACGATTGAATTTTTTTGTGATAAGCCTAGACCAACCAACGTTAGCCTACCGATGCCTGATATTTTTGACAAATGTGACATGTTTTGGCGCCGAGTAAAAAAGCTATCGGGCGACTACTACGACGAAAGTGTGTTCTTTCGGAAATTTCCGATCACGAACTGTTTGCCCGAAATCGAAATGGACGGCAAAACGTATTTGCAGATCGCGACCAACGACTACCTCGGCCTCGCAACTCATCCAGAAGTAAGAAAAATTGCCGCGGATGTTACCGCCGACCACGGCGTTGGAACTCCGCTTGGTGCCCGGCCGCTGACCGGCAACACAACAATGCATCTTGAGCTCGAGCGGAAGCTCGCCGAGTTCCGTCGGACTGAAGGTTGCCTAGTGTTCAATCTTGGCTTAGGAGCAATGAGCGGAACGATTGCTTGTATCGTTGGTCGCAACGAACGCGTGTTTGTGGACGAGTACGCTCATGGTTGTGTTTCAGATGGGGCCAAGCTTTGCAAAGGCGAAGCGTCTTGGTTCAAGCACAACGACATGGAGGATTTGGAAAACCAACTGAAAGCTTGCCCGATCGATCAACCCAAGCTAATCGCTGTCGATGGTGTTTACGGAATGACCGGCGACTTGGCTCCGCTTCCAGCACTGGTTGAACTCAAAAATAAGTACAACGCTAAGTTGTTCGTCGACGATGCCCATGGCACCGGGGTCATGGGCGAAAACGGCCGCGGTACGCCGGAACTGTTTGGGGTCGAAGACGAAATCGAATTGCACGGTGGAACTTTTGCGAAATCGTTTGGAACCTTTGGTGGTTACCTTTGTGGTCCACAGAAGGTTTTGGATTTCGTGAAATTCAATTCGCCAAGCTTTGTATTAACGAAAGCTCTGCCCAGCCCGATTACCGCCGCGACGATTAAGACACTAGAGTTGATGCAAGCGATGCCTGAACGCCGCATTCAACTGTGGGAGAACATCAACGTCTTGCGAACTGGATTGCGGGAAGCCGGCTTCGATATCGGAAACCCAGAAGGCGCCGTGACATCGATCTTTACTAAAGGCTCGTTGGCGTTGCCAGTGGTTCGCATGTTGATGGACAAACACGACATTATCGTCAATCCGGTGATGTACCCTGCCGTTCCATACGGGATCTCGATCATCCGGATGACTGCCAGTGCTCTCCACACACCCGACCAAATGCAGCGTTTGGTCGATGCAATCATCGAAGTATCCAACCACCTTCCGCTGCTAGAAGGCAACCAAGCCGTCGCTCACAAAGCCGTTGCTCACGTTTCGGAGTAACATTGAATAGCCCTTCTAAACTGTGTTTGAAGCCAGCGCGAATTGCCTAATGTCAAAAGCGAGTGTTCTATTGAACACTCGCTTTTAGTTTTGCGCCAATCGAAATCTGTTATAATTGACGGCGGTGATTCAATGGTGCCAGTGTGTTTTTGAAACTTGGGATACGGTCGACATGAGTATTGCTGACGAATTGGCGAAACTGGAAGAGCTTCGCCGTCAAAGAGTAATCTCCAGAGAAGAGTTCGATATCGCGAAAAAGAAGGTCTTAAGCGACGACAACGATGCTGCTAACGATGCCGACCACACTCTACAAGATAACGGAGTTGCGAGCGACGATTTCCCAGCGCTCGACATCAAGACTAAAAGCCCCAAAAGTATAGACGCCGTAAACGCTGACCGCTTCAGTACACCGAACTCAGTCTGGAATGAATTGGACGAATTGGCAGAACGTGAGCTTCAGGCCGAGCAAGAAAAAGATGAGCCGGGAGATCATAGCCGCGACAGGTCGCAAAGAGACGATCGCAGTATTCTTGCCGAGATTAATTTCCTTGATCGTGAATGGGATAGGGAGAGTGACAAGTATAAAGTGACAGGTAACTACGGTCACCGACATACGCCGACAAAGGGAGGCAGCGTTTTTATGGGCGTAGCGATCGCAGCATTTGGGATTTTTTGGACGGCAACTGCCTCGTCAATGTCGAGCGGATTTGGAGGGGGTGGATTTAGTCTGTTTCCGCTGTTTGGTGTTTTGTTTGCCTGCTTTGGGGTAGGAATGAGCATCTGGTCATATAAGCAAGCCGAAAAATACGAAAAAGCTCGAAAAAAGTACCTCCTACGTCGAAGAGAACTGGCAAGCAAAAGACGAATTGGGGAAAGCGACGAAACACCAGACATCAGCGATATAAAATTCTAGTCGGCAATTCATGTCCCTTCAGATTATCCCAGTTTCAACTCGGCGCCATCGCAACGACTTCTTTTCGTTGCGCCGAACGCTCTACAAAGACAATCCCGCCGTTGTCTTTCCGCTGGACTCGATGGCTCGCCTGCAACTGGACATCGACAAGCACCCGTTCTACCAGCATGCACAGCGAGAAATGTTTGTGGCCTATGTCGACGGAAAACCGGTTGGCAGAGTGGCGGCAATCATCGACCAAATGCAACAAGCCCACAATCAAAATCGAATTGGTTGCTTTGGCTTCTTCGAATCGATTGACGACCAAGCGGTCGTCAAGGCCCTCCTGGCCGCGGCCGAAAGTTGGCTGGCTAAAAAAGGTTGTGATCAAATCCAAGGACCGATGGACCCGTCGATGAAAGGCGAGTTCGGCGTGTTGGTCGGTGGACATGACCAATCTCCCATGGTCATGACCGCCTACAGTTTTGCTCGGTATCGTGACCAGTTACTCAATATAGGTTTTCAGCAAGTTCGCGAGTTCCATTGCTATAACTTCTATTCAAACAATCCCCCCGAAGAACAGTGGGCCCGACTATTTAAATCCCGAGACAAAATATTTGCGCGGTTTCCGCAGTTATCTTTTCGCAGTGTCGAAGCGGAAACGTTTGAAAAAACGATGCGTGACATTAACGAACTGGGCAACCAAGTACGTTCTGAAGGCTGGGGCTTCGTTCCGCTAACGGACGCCGAACTCGCGTTTATGATCAAAAATTTACGTCGTGTGATCCGCTACGACATGATCCACGTAGCGTATTGGGAAGACCGCTTGGTCGGCTACATCGTCAACATCCCAGACGTCAATTGGGCATTGAAAAACACCAAGGGCAAATGGGATATTTTGCGAATGCTGCAGTTGCCTCGGCTGCTCAAAAAATGTCCGCGGACACGAGTGATCGCATTGGGCGTCGACCAAGACTTTCGCACCAAGGGCATCGCGATGTTGCTGATCGCTCGACTGGTAGAAAAATTCAAAGCCTTCGACGAATGGGAATTTTCTTGGGTCGACTCCGAAAACAAAAAGTCGATCCGAGCGATCGCTCGAGCATTGCCGTTGTTAAAAACACGGACTTACCAACTGTTTCAAAAAAGCATCGACGGTTGACGATGCACGAATCGCAACTGGGCCTCGCCAGAGTTCAGGAGCCTTACTGTGCCGCATCCCGAAGTCTGGCGACTCCAACTACAGATTCCGCCTAAAGGCGACGGTACTACAAACATTCCGCGTAAAAAACGTCGTCCTCTCAGCGAAAGGCGTCAATGACTAACTAGCATTCATCGCTGCTTCAACGTCCTTGAGCTGCTCAACCGTATTCACACTCAACGCTTCAATCGGCTTCAACACCGGCAACGCTCGTACGTCCTCACTACCTTGTAGCATGATCGCTGGCAAATCAGTGATGTAATACTCGTTCTGGTTGTTTTTATTGTCCAAGCTATCGAGCGCGGCCAACATTTTTTGGCAATCAAAAACGTAAGTGCTCATGTTCACTTCGTTGATCTTCAATTGTTCGTCCGTCGCATCCTTGTGCTCGACGATACCCGTGAACTTACCATCGGCGTCGCGAACAATTCGGCCTAAACCCGTTGGGTCGTCGTGTAGCAGCGTCCCAAGAATACACGCAGGTTTGGACGATTCGAACTCGGTCAGTAACGCTTTGATCGAATCGGCTTGCATCATCGGCGAATCGCCAGCGACGACAACGACTGGCCCGTTGTGGTTGGCAAGTTGCTCGCGGCACATCATCACCGCATGTCCGGTGCCCAGTTGCTCGGCTTGCAAAGCGAACTCGATGTTGCCAACGCTAGAGAGTTTTTCTTGGACCAGATCGGCTTGGTATCCCACCACAGCGACCAAGCCCTCGACGCCGGCAGTACGCAACGCATCGATTACGTAGCCGACCAGGGGGCGACCGTTGGCTTCACACAGCACTTTCGGTAGATCCGATTTCATACGAGTGCCTTTTCCGGCGGCCAAAACAACAGCGATTGGAGCGTCCATAATTTCTTAATTGGGTTGAAAGAGATAGCTATAGAAAGAGGGCTTAGGCCTTTAGTTGGCCAACAACCTATCGTCGATGATTTTAGTGGCCCGGCGAGCTATTTAGAAACGCTTTAGCCAAGAAAAACAGTCGACAAATCGTTGCGACACAGTACGACAAGATAAAGCTAATTGCTGCAGTCATCAATGTGGTTTCAGAGAAACAGAAGTTGAGTGCAATTAAAACGATGGCGCCGACGATGGCAGAATAAAAATTGTCCCGTGGCCGATGAGCGGCCATTAGCCCACATGAAGCGAGGTAGCTGAGTCCCATCGCGGGCAAAGCCAAGCCGAGTACAGCCGTAATGCGGTTTTGGCTATCTAAATATTCTTCAAAAAAGAAATCGGTTGTTGGAAACATGATCGCTGTGATTTGGTCGCCAGCGAACCACAGTAGCAGCGAAAACAGCGTCATCACTGTAAACATCACGATGCCGAACTTTATTAGAACTTTCAACATCCCCGGATAGGCCTGATCGCTAAATGCTGCGGCCGCACGAGGGGCGAGAATACTCGCAATGCCCAGTAAAAATGGATTCGCAAGCAAGACGACTTGAAAACACGATCCAAAAACTCCTGTCGCCTCTTCACCGGTTTGATAGGCCAAAAACCAATTACAAAAATACATCGTCAGCACGGCGCAAACATTTTCGCCAGCGACCCAGCGACCGTAGCGGAAGTTATCAGGGATTTGTTGCAGCAGTGGCTCGGAATCCCTGCCTCGCGAGAAATCAAACTGGCTTCGAAAAATATACCACCACCCGACAAGGCCAATCGCGTTAATAATCGCCAGTGTGAAAAACATGGCGACCGCTGTCACTTGGTCGTTTACCAATAAAATTGAAACGCCGGTTAAAAACAATAAGGCGAACACGATTTCCAAAATCGCACTCTCTTTGGCGCGGAGGTCCGCCAACAACCAGCGCCGGCTAAATTCTCGCAATAACTGAAACGGAGCTAAAAAGGCTGTCGCAATCAGAGCTAAAGAGAGGCCCGGATTAAGATAGCTAGTTTGAAATTGCACGACGATTAGCGAGCCTGACACACCGACGATTAATCCGATCAGCAACAGACCGGCAAATAGTGTTTGAGCAAAGAATCTTGGCTTTTCCTTTTCCGACTGCTGCTGGTTAAAAACCGTCAGTGGCGTCGTTACGAATGCTTCAAATAGAGCAACAACCAGCATCAATGTCGAGAACCCGATCCAGTAGTAGCCGAGCTGTTCGTTTCTGTCGGTACCGAGAGCCGCTGCCGAAGAAAATTTTCCGCCAACGGTCATTGAGGTCAACAGCCTTGTGACACTCAAAATGCCTTGAGCCAGCAAAGCCCAGAGTGCTGTCATCGGCAGCAACACCAACAATTGACGCACCGGTCCCTCGTCGTTCTGCTGAACCTCGACGTGGTTCGAGGGAGCGCTATCGCTCGCGAGCGTTTTCAGGTCTGGGGCGGGCACAGGATGGCGTGGCAACAATAATCAAAAATGGTAATGACAGGCGAGGCTGGATCGTCACGAAAAGTAGAATCCAGTAGCGATTCGTAGTATAGTTGCTGCAAATTCTGTGGATAGCTATTGGTTGCGAGGCGCTTTTTATGTCGCAATGGACGCTAACGAAAACAACCGATTATCCGGGTAATTCGTTGTGATTCAGTTAACGCGGGCTAGTCTCGCCCTCCCGAAAACCGTCTCAATCGTTGTTACTCGCTGATGCCCTTTACGGATATACTCGGCCAGAACTATTTCATAGGGAGCTCGAAAGCAATGCAAACGCGTGTTTTCATCGCTTCCCCGTGAGAGCGAACTGATCGATGACTTTTTTGAACTTACCGGAGCTAATGCGATGCGATCATTAAACAAGCTTACTTTTTTAAGCAGCGTGGTCTTCGTTACCGCGCTGTGGTGTTTTTGTGAAATTACCTCCGGTCAAACACAGGTCCAAGACCCCCTGAAAGCGGCTCAAAAACTTGGTGCCCAAACAGCCGATTGGAATCAATGGCGAGGCCCCGAGCGTGATGGCAAACTGACTGGCTTGAAATTGCCTAACACACTCGACGACCAGCAATTGCGAAAAGTCTGGTCGATACCTTTAGAGCCAAGCTATTCCGGGCCGTTGGTGGTTGGCGATCGAGTCTACACCACGCAAACGATTCAGCAAAAATTCGAAGCCGTTACCGCTCACGATCGCAAAACAGGCCAGCAGCTTTGGGAAAAAAAATGGGAAGGTGCCATGTCCGTGCCCTTCTTCGCCAGGGCAAATGGAGACTGGATTCGCGCTACTCCAGCTTACGACGAAGGCAAATTGTACGTCGCTGGAATGCGTGACAAACTGGTTTGCTTGAACGCGGACAATGGCAATGTTGTTTGGGAGTTGGACTTTCCAAAAACCATGAAGTCAAAAGTTCCTGCGTTTGGTTTTGTTAGTTCTCCACTGGTCGATGGCGACGCGGTTTATACACAAGCTGGGCAAGCAATTTTTAAATTGAACAAGCTTACGGGCGAAGTCATTTGGGAAGCGGACAAAAACGGCGGTGGTATGAACAGTGCGTTTTCTTCGCCGATGATTGCGACACTCGCTGGGAAACGACAACTGGTCGTACAAACACGCGACGAATTGATGGGGCTGAATATCGAAGACGGTGCCATTCTGTGGCGACAGAAAATCGAAGCGTTCCGTGGGATGAACATCATCACCCCAACGATTGATGGAGATTCGATTTTCGTAAGTAGCTATGGCGGCAAAACCAAGCTATTCGAATTGGTTGCAACCGATCCCGGTTTTGATCTGCAGGAACGATGGACGTTGCCAGCTCAAGGGTATATGTGTACCCCGGTCGTGGTTGACGGCCACGCCTACACGCACTTGCGAAACCAACGTTTCGCTTGCTACGATCTGAAAAACGGGGTGGAAAAATGGAGGACGGGCAAGTTTGGTAAATATGCGAGCTTGGTCGTCGTCGGAGAAAAAATCCTCGCGTTAGACCAAAACGGCACGCTAATGCTATTGAAAATCAACCCCGAAGCATTCGAACTGTTGGACAAACGTAAAGTCGGCTCCGATACCTGGGCCCATCTAGCGTTGCAAGGCAATCAAGTCTTCATCCGCGGGCTCAAAGAATTGTCAATGTACCAGTGGGAGTGAGGGAGGCTGGAGGTTTGGAGGCTGAAGGCTGGAGGGTTTAAAAAGCGCAGCTTCTGAGTTTAACGACGAGCCGGCAGGCGCAGCCACCACACAGCCCTCCGGTCTAAAGCCTCCCAACCTCCAGCCTAACGATCAGTGACTTTCCCCTCGACGGTATTGTCATCCAGTGGAGCTTCCCGATCGGCGCCCATCTGCGGCATCACGATTTGGAAATTGGTTTGCAGCTTAAACCACTTCGCAACCAGCTTTTTATAAACGTCGCGAATCGGAGGAATCAAAACCGAAAGTCCGATCGCGTCGGTGATGAAACCTGGTGTCAGTAACAGCCCGGCCGCAAAAAAGATCATCGCTCCGTCAGACAACAACTCTGTCGAAAATTCCCCACGCCCCAGCTTACTCTGAATCTTACTCCAGACCGCCTTCGACGACCGACGAGCCAAAAAAGCGCCGATGATACCAGAGATGATTACTAGCAACACAGAAAATTGCCAACTGGTATATTTCGAAAGTACTATCAGCAGCCACAAATCTGCTAGAGGAAGCAAGATAAACAGCAGGATCAGTTTGCCTAGCATAAGGACACCCGAAGTTGCGTTGCGTCAGGAAGGTAGAAGCTTAATAGTCTAGCGAAGACTCGTACTCCCGCACCACCGGTCGTTCAGTTAACTTCGCGTTAACATGCGGTCGTTTCTCAAGCATCACAAACTGAGCCTCGTCGGCAGTCAAACCAAAATGCTTCATCAACCAACAAATCGCCACCGTTGCACTTCGACCTCGACCAGCTTTGCAATGAATGTAGACTGTTTTTTTGTCTTGAACCTTTGCTTCAATGAACTCAATCGCTCGGCAAACATCATCGTAGGCCGGATGAGTAAAATCGATCGTAGGCATGTAGAACTGTTCAATTCCATACTTTTCATACTCAGATGTTGGACCACCGTACTCCTCGCATGTATTCACTACTGCTTGAACACCCGCTGCGGCGAGTCCCGCAACATCTCTGCGAAATGGGAAAGCACCAACGATGACATTCGGCGCAATATGATCGTACCAGTTGCGAACTCGAAGCCAGCGGCCTAACAGCATGTTCCAGAGTAGTGTCGGGTAAAAAACGAGGCGGGCTTTGAGCCAAAAAAGTTGGTTCATTTATTCAAACTAGCCTTTGCGGCGTGTTCTGGATTTTGCCTTACCACTCGATTTCTTTGCGCGTGCTGAGCCCCCTACCCATAGCGTGCGATACAAAAATCGCACATTCAGCCAGTCATTTCGAGCCAACCGGACTGAACCACAGCAGTGACAGGAAAATCGGCCAAGATAGTAGTACAATCCAAACGTAAAACCAAGCAAGAATGAATAGAACAGCCGTCTCCGAGCGGCAATCGAATGGCCTTCGTACCGGTTGCATGAAAAACAAAATAAACGGACGTGCCGCTTTCGCCTCTCGGCACGATCCTCTTTTTCTAGCTCTCCAGGAGCCCTTCGGCCATCAAACGCTGGCTCTTCATTGGGCTCAGCCAAATCGGCCCCAACTTCGTGAGTATCCGCAGAAAATTTTGCAGACTTCGAATGGGGATTCGAGGATTTAGATTGACTTGATGAAGAGGACAAGTTTGTTTCTTCTTAAGAAAAGGAAGGCAGGAAAACATCGAAGATGTCAACCTCCAGATGATACTCAAACAAGCTTGGCTGCCCGAATAAATATGGGATTCCCCGGCGAAAGTTGAATTATAACCAGTGTTAAGGGATAAACCAGTTTACTCGACCAATCAAGTATGGTTTTACACAGTCTGGCAACCGAGTGATAGATAATTTGATTGATTGCTCTGGATAAGTCGACGGCTTATCTCTATCGTCGAGAAAAAGTAGCTTTTACGTGAGTTTTCGATGAAATTTTATCAAAATACGTCCGCTTTCATTTTGCTAATACTAGTTCTGACGCTCACTGCAATCGGTTGCAAAGGAGGCCGATCGTCGTCGTTCGGGGGGAATTCGCTGACTGGTGGGTCACTTACCAAAAGTGGACAGTCGAGCGATGTCATTGCTAAGGAAGATTCTCGTCGCGCGGAAATTGATTTTAATACCGGTTCTGACGCTACCACAGGCCGTTCATCTAACGTGGCGCTGGCTAGTTACACCAGCCGCGACAAAAATGAAGGCCAAGCCCAATGGCTCAAATCATACGACGAAGCGGTGCAGATTGCCAAGCAAACCGGTCGCCCCATTTTAGCCGGCTTCACAGGTAGTAATTGGTGTCCCCCTTGCATCAAACTTAAAAAAGAGGTCTTTGAAACACCAAGTTTCAAAAACTGGGCAGCTGAAAATGTTGTCTTGCTTGACCTCGATTTTCCTCGTCCTAACTTGCAACCCGAATGGATCAAGAAACAAAACAACGAACTTCAAAACCGCTACAGCCGCAATCTCAAAGGGTATCCGACTGTCTTGATCCTGAACTCCCAAGGGGACGTGCTGGACTCACAAGGCTACTTGCGAGGCGGACCAGACCGCTGGATTTCCGGCGTCAACAACAAAGTCCAAGCGAATCAGGCATCACTAAAATCTGAAGTCGTAGGCGTAGCCGACTACAATGTTCGCTAAACGTTTCCCGTAACAAAACGCCACAATAAGCCGTGCGATACGTGTAACGGCAGGCAGAGAGTCAAAGCTGTGTCAAAACCA
Organism: uncultured Pirellulaceae bacterium; assembly: GCA_964555525.1. GTDB lineage: Bacteria > Planctomycetota > Planctomycetia > Pirellulales > Pirellulaceae > Mariniblastus. The sequence continues at coordinate 11,144 of CAZKTR010000004.1, read as the reverse complement.
TCCATCGTTGTTGCTGGAGTTCCCGAACACTTTAATTTGCCGTGGCATCTTGGGGTGGAGCAAGATGCTTTTTCTGACTCCGGCATTGATCTGACGTATCGTGACTACCCTGGCGGCACAGGCGCGATGGCCCAAGCACTGGCCGAGCATGAAGTTGACATGGCGGTACTGCTGACCGAAGGCGCGATTGCAGACCTCGTTAAACGCCGACAAACGAAACTGGTCAAAGTCTACGTTCAGTCACCCTTGATTTGGGGCATTCATGTCGCTGCCGATTCGAAAATTGAATCGATCGACGATATTCAAAATAAACGTTTTGCAATCAGTCGGTTTGGGTCTGGATCACACTTGATGGCCATCGTCGATGCAGCCGAACGAAAATGGAGCACGGATCTAAATTTTCAAGTCATCAAAAACCTAAACGGCGCCCGCCAGGCCTTAGCGGCAGGCGACGCCGATGTTTTTATGTGGGAACAGTTTACGACTCAACCTCTAGTCGACAATGGAGAATTCCGTCGAGTCGGAGTCCGAAAAACTTTGTGGCCGGCGTTTGTGATCGCGGTCAACGAAACGTTTTTGCAAAACCAAACAGACGCTGTTCAAACGGCTCTTCGTGTAATCAACCAGCAATCATCGGCTTTGATGCAAGACGCCAATGCGGTGCCACTGATTGCCCAGCGATACGGTCTGCAAGTAAAGCAAGTGAAGCAGTGGTTCGAGTTGACCGAATGGAATACGGGTTTCAAATGCCCGGAAGACGCAATTAAAACAGCCGTCAATTACCTCCGACGATTAAAGATCATCCCAGACACCGAAGTCGAAATCGACGAAATCTGGCATTCTTTCTAATAGCCTACCATCGGACTGCAAGTCCTAGAATCATCCATGAAAACTGCTCCAAAAAACTGACTTACACGGCTAAGTCTGAGCAAATTTCCAATTTTCTCCTACATCAGTTTCTGGTAGCTTTTTACTCGCCGATCGCCTAAGTCCGGTATTTGGAGATGGTGCATCATTGACCGCGACAGGTGTTGCCGTTGCTGAGCCATCATCGGCTGTTTTGTTAGCATTGGGTTTTATAAGTTTGGCTGCCCGTCGCCGACGTTAGAGTGTAGCCAAGCTAATTGTCTGACCACTCACACGATGCTTCCGATCTCATGTGATTCACCTTCATTCCCTTGCAGAGCAATCCTATGGAGCAGACCAATACGGAACCCAACCGCTACTGCTATTCCGGTTTCGGCGTAAAAGGCACGGTGAAAATCAACGAGACCCGAATTAACTGGACGTCAAAAACATACCGGGGAGAATGGGAACAAGAAATCCCATTGAATGCCCTCAATCCAAACTTCGGTCGCCTCCGGACGGCATCTCCCTTTCAAAAAATCGTCCACCTAGGGATGTTCATTTTAGCCGCCATCTGCGGGCTCCTGCTACTTGCTGCTCCACTGGACTATCGAGTTTGGCTAGCCTTGATCTCAGTTTTACTGCTTGATCGGTTTGGAATTCGGCAGCGATGGAATAGCGATTTCATTATTTTTTATTACTGGGCTGGTGGGATAGGAGTCTCGTATACCCGCAAAGGCCCTGACGCTGAAAGAGTAGATGCCTTTACAGAGAGATTGCAGGGTGTGATCGCTGACTCGCAACGCTAATCGCAGATAAAATTATATCTGATGCCCTCTGCCGTTATCCCGCCTATTGTTGCCAAGATTCACTCCCGCCTGACGAATGGTTTTTCGTGCTTCTATCGTTAGCAGGATCTCCGTTTGTGGCGTCAAAGAACTCAAAACTCGTCTGGTATTCTCCGAAGTGGGCCACGCACCCAAAGCAATGGTGGGCGTTGCGAAAACACGTGCTTTCGACTGGGCCGCTATTGCGAATGTCCGCCGCGACGCTGATCGCCGTGATCGCAATCATCGGATACCTGAAATTTGCGTTTCCCGGGATCGTGTTACCGAATCTCTGGTCAGTCGTATTTTTATTGCCGGCCGTAATTGGCTGTATGGTTTTACAGATGGGGATGTTGTCTCTTTTTCGACATAGAGTACTCGTAACACCCAAAAAAATCGTGATCTCGCACGGCCAATCCGCAACAATCATCAAACCGGAATCCTTGAACTGCGTGACCTTGACCGTGCACGATTTTGGAAAAAATCGACTTCGGTTTGCCTATCGTTTAAAATCCAAAAACCGCTTTATCACGGTGGGACTATCGGACGATTGTGACTTGTTCAAATTGGCCGAACTGCTGCCAATCGAAATGGTAGTAAAAGACGCACGACGCAATTCCGAGCGATAATCAAATGACGCACGAGAAGTCCGACTTGCAAGCGGTTCAGTGAGCGTCAGCTTGCAAGAGTTTAACGACCATCCGGAAGGCGTAGACGCATGGCGCAGCCATACCCCGCCGGCCTATAGAAAACCCCGTGGTGTCTGATACCTTAGGTTTGGTAGAATCCCTTCATACTAAGAATCATAAAAAAGATCCGTCAATTCAGCTTGAGCTCCCAATGCCGGACAATCCATTCGAATCTCCGTTAACGACGGCCGAGAGGCAAAAGCAGAAGCCGAAGGTTCGACGCTTTTTAAATCTGGCTACTTTCTTCGGCCTGCTGACTCCCGCGTGCTGGATTTTATTGTTCACTATGATGGGCATTGCCTGGAACGACGCCGTGGCGGGTACTTCAAATGTACCCTGGGGAATGCTTGTCGTGACATTCTGGGGGGCTTTTGGCATCCTACAAGTAGTGAGTATTTTTATAATGTATCGCGCCGGGTCGCCATTTTGGCTCTCCATCACAGGCGTATCATTTTTTGCGTACTGCATCATAACGCTTGCAATGCTGCAAAGCTGAGCACAAACACACTGGGACGCAGCCAATTCACTCGAGAGAGATCGCCGAACATGGACCACAACGTATTGCTAATTCGTACGTTTGCCGAATGTCGGTATCCAACAGGAAACACGCTGTCGATACTCTAAGTAAGACCGGCCAAACCGTTGCTCCATATCTCGTTCCTCGAATGGCCGGACAACCAAGTGCCATACAACGACTCCCAATAGCGAGTAGATCAACACTGGCACCGATTGGAAAACTACTGCGATGGCGATGCCCTGCCCAATGCCAGCAATGGCCATCGGGTTACGAACAAAGTGATAGGGACCAGCTACGACCAATTTGTTGGTTTGATCCAGCGGAAGCGGAGTTCCTGATCCATCACGGACCATGAAATACGCGCTAGTTAGACTCAGCACGCTACAACACGTGAAAAGCCCCAAACCGCAATAGAACGACAGTCCCATGCTGGGCGTCGCGAGCGTCCCAAAAGCATCCAAGATAATGGCCGGCATGACCGCTAAAGCTAAAATCCAAATGCAAACGATTTGGATTAACGTTTTAACAACGTTCAATGCGAAACCGGCATTCGAATTCGAATTGCGAAACAGAACTCCGTTGAAGCAAAGGAAAATGTTGTAGCCAAGCCCCAACAGCATTAGGCCGGTGGGCAGGTACCCGCTGCGAGTCAGGAGCGTTGCGTTGGCGCAATAAAGCGACGCGTATCCGAACGCGCCAAGGATGATGTATTCAAGGCTGGAGAGTTTTCGGTAGGCGCGGACTGCCGATAAACCCGAAATCAAAACGATATCTGGAGCAAAAAAAGCCCAAAATGCAGTGGGAGAAATTTCGTCAAACTGAAACGCATTGAAGAATGACTGATTCGTTGCCATCCCAACCCACCAAAGGCTAATCAAGGCGACTTGTAGTAGGTAAGCAGTTTCTTTCATGTGATGTCCTTTAAGGCGTCTTTTAACCGCACGTTTAATTCAGCACATCGTCAACGCCGATATTTGTGAAGTCCATGTTCATGCGAGAAACCGCTAAGACAGCGGATATCACCAAGATAATACACCGCAACCACTGCTGTCCAATAAACCGCAAACCCTCCGGCGTATTCACGGACGGCAATCCCTCAAATCAAATGCGTAGCGAAAAAGAGGACCAACGGTCTGGCAGTCTGCCTAGGCTCTTGGGTTTTTACATGGAATGATTTGCTAAACAATCAACCTGCTGTATTTGTCGGTTCGGATTGTATCGTTATTCATCGCTTCGCTATTCGTTGGTTTGATCAGGTTTCCAACGTAAAGCATTCGCGATTTCAACGGACCTGCTGTCCGCGTAATAAATTAGCATTTTTCCATCAGCTTCCGTGAGCGCTGGGTCGGCACCGTGTTCGATCAACAATTTGATGATCTCAACCGCATCAGAGACGCCAATGTTGTAGTAAACCACTCGTTGCAACGGCGTCCATTCTTGGAGACCGCCCCGTTGATTGGGATCCGATCCCTTGTCTAACAAAAAAGCAACCACGTCTGGGCTAGATCTTACGACGGCCATATTCAAAAGTGTCAGTCGATCTAGATTCGTTGCATCTATATCAACTTTTAAAATGACAGATTGGAGCCGTTCTAGATCATTCGTCTCGACAGCCTCAAATGCGATTTGTTCGTTAGAGGGAAAATACTTTTCGGAAAGAACTGAGACAGACAAATAGCATAAACCTATCACAAAAGTAGCCAGAGTGGCCTTCAACAAACATTCACTAAACCATCCATAGTCACCAAAAGTTGATCGCGATAAATAAGCAACCAGCAGTATGCTGGAACACGGCACTGCGAGAAAACCGAGGAGAAAAGAAACTCTTAGCAAGGCCAGAGGCACTGCAATCGCAAGCACCACTAAGAACATTGACTGAAGTGATAACTGAAATTTGTTTTCGAGTTGTTCCACAAGGCTACCGATTGCTGACCGTGATAAAAACACTACAGGTACCGCACCACACCGGAGCGAGCAACAACCTTTTCTAAACCACCGCGAGACCGGCATCACAAGTGTCGGATTGCTATTCTTTGTTTGCGGGTTCTAACGTTTCCCATATACCGTGTTCTGCAAGTTTATCTTCAAGTTCAATTCGTTGATGCTTCTCATTGATGAGATCAACGATTGTATGCTGCATTAAAAGCTTGGACTCAAGCGAGATTTTCTCGAACACCTTTTCAGGAATTCGAAAATAAGCTCGAGTTTCGTCCAGCGATACAGGTTGCTTAAGTTTTATGTTTTGTTCGACTGCAAGATGCCTCATCACGAGGTTGTATCGAAGTGCAAAATTACGAACCAAGCTTGTCCATTGGCCGTGTTGTTCCAGTGACATTTCTCCGGATGGCGTACAACCTGTCATCGGAGCGATGATCTTTTGATCGAAGGAAACGTGATTGCGATCCACACCAGGGCACGTCACCGCATATCCTGCAACGGCAATGTACTTTACACCTTGTTTGTATTGTGCACGAGCGACGACTTCGACATCGATTTTGTCGAGTATTTTTTGACGTTGCTCATTCGTTTGGTCAGACGAAATCCCTCTGAACAGCGTATCGCTGGGTGACGATTCCTGCGCCCAGCATGTCACCACGGAGCACGTCATCACCAACGCACAGACTACAATTGATAAATAGTTAGTTTTCATTGAAACACCTGATAAAGTTGGTAGCCATTATCGTTCGCACCGCAGATAGCTCACGGTCACACTTTTGTATGTTCTTTGAGAGTCGCACGGTACGACAGGATTGCACACAACAATCCGACCAGCACGCCCAACACAGCCAAGGCGGTGACCCACTGGCGGCTTGAAGCGATTTCCTGTGAAATCAATGTAACACCAAACGTGGCAAGGAATCCTCCGACGAATATCAACACCGCTCCGACGATGGCGATAGCGTGAGCATAAACCCTACGGCCAACTCCGATATTTTGCTGGTGGCTGCTTTCCTCCTTGCTTCTTACGGGAGGTTTGTATGGGTTGTCTTGAGCCATGCCTTGCCTTTCGTTTTAGCTTGCGCAATCAGCTTCTCCTCCAATCAGTATCAACCAGTTGGCCATCCTGTTCAAGCGTTGACAACTCACTGGCTCGGGTCGTCGGATTCTCGTTCATCCGGCGTGGTATTACCGTACCTTTTAGCAAGGATCGCCGCAATCAATATACCAATCATTGTTGGCAGCAAGATGATTCCCAGCCCCATGCCGACAATTGGATCTCCAGAAACGCTCGCAACGGCAATTGCCGAAAATGCAGTCAAAACAAAAAGAGCCGACAAAGAAATTTTCACGAGCGGCCCTTATTCACCGCGCTTCGATTAACTGAAACGACTCCCAGTCTCCGGACTGCGTCTCTGAAACGAATTTGACGACTCCCTTGTTGTCGACTTGTAGACGAGAGTATTTTTTGCTGGCCTTGGGCAGAGTGATGAAATAACTACGCGACTGGGCTCCGGGCGTGAAGTGATAGTAGCTCAAGGAGCTACCTCCTTTGGCGGCTCGCATGTTGGCTTGCCCGTTGCTTCGAGAACGGGCTCGAAGTCGAGGCAACTTTCCACCAGCTGCCAGTTGAATATGCCAATCGCCCTTACCGTTAGAAACAAAAGCCCATTCGACTTGCTCGCCAGTCGTTGATGCCGGGGCGGTGAATGGCGCGTCTGCCTCGCCCGTCGCAGCGATTCTCAGTTTGTGGCTAGGCGATTGGATGTAGTATTTTTTGCTCGGATCGGGAACAAAAGTTACAGGAGCAACAAAAGCAAATTGACCCATCCCAGGATGAGACGTATTGGAGAACTCGGGGAGATAATCAGCATGTGATATTACTTCATCCGTATAAGGATGATCCTGTCCAGCGAGCGTAAAAAGTTTGTCGCACATAAAGTAGATCGGCGAAACGAAACCGCGTTTCTCTGAACTAATCTTTTTCGTGTCTCCTAATATCCGATTGTTGCACGGGTTATAGATATTTGACGTCCAAGGCACGTCGTTGTGACCAACGTTATACTTGGCGTGGTACTCTACGCCAGCAACCAATCGATAGTCCGCATAGCTGACCAGATCGATTCCTTGGTTCCATGCAGTTAACGCCGCTTCTACGAGGTGTCCGATACCACCTTGAACATGCGCTTGATCTCTACCGCTTTCAAACGCCTGACCGGTCGGGCTAAAGATGTATTGGGCAACCCCTGCACACCCATCCTTCGTGTCTTGATAGCCAAACTTGTATGCTTTGACCTGCTCTTTCAACATCTTTTCATTGTCACAAAACACCGCCATGGACATGTTTCCGCCAACGCAAGACGTTCCCCAGTTAGCCGAACGCGAGTCGCCTGTGTTGGTCCACTTATCGTACACTTTGCTTTTAAACCAAGCCTGAGCAGCCTTGATCTTCGCCGGAGGCCAGCCTGCTGATCCATCAAAACCGTGGGCAAGAATTTCTGCAGCTTGAGCCATATGCCCCGCGGCAGTGCTGAGTGTCAACGTTGGCCCTTCTACGTCAAACCTGTCAACGGTTTCAACCCATTGATCAATCACACCGATGGCTGCATCGGCGTATTGTTGATCGCCTGTAGCAACCCACTTCATGGTCAATTGATACGAGGCATGACCCTGCTTTGCTAAGGCAGACTTGTCGGTAACGACGGGAGACACATTTGCTTTGTAATTTTTGCGTGGCCGACTATCTTTTATCGCGTTCCAGCCAGTTGCCCAAGGCTCTTCCGCTGCTTTTACTTTAGATCGTATGGTTGCTAAGTCTGCTTGAGTGTGCCATCCACCAGGGTGGACCAACTGCGCATCAGTTCGTGACGCGAAGAACAGCAAGCCGAAAAACATCACTGCGCTCACAAGCAATGTTCTAAGAACAATTTTCATCTACAGTTTTCTCAATTTGTTAAACAGCAATCCGCGCCCGTCATGGTTACGTGATTCATCTGGGTGCCGGCACTCGAGCAAGTTCGAAGACCTTTGTTTTGTCTTCAATATTGAAATCAGTTGCTCCATTTAAAGCCAATTCGATTGTAACGGTTTCTTGTGTAATTCCCAGTACGGTCAGCGATCCATCGAACCCGACTTGGTTCGAAACATTAATCACGCACTTCGAAACCAACCGTAAGTCTCGCCTCGCGTGCATCACTTCGTTGTGCCACGTAGCTCAGGGATCACTTGTGTCTTTCGCCACTCCGCTGGAAGAATCGTCCGCAAGAATCTCGAAGCTGGCATAGCTGGTACCATCCTCCAGAAAGTAAGAATAGACCAAGGTTGCATTGACGTCTCTCAACTGTTTCATGTCGTCAGAAGTTTTATAAATGTTAATGAGCCTCGGCTTCATTATTTTTTCGAACTCAGCAGCCTCTGGAAGTTCATCGGTGGAAAAGACAGTGTATTGGTATTTGAATTTACCGCCAGCCAAAGCGACTGTCGTATCAAGTCTGGTGTGCTTGTCGATGGTCATTGGCAGTTGTTTGTTTAACACCTCCGCAGTCTGCTGCAGAACTGCGTCGACGTTGCCATTTGAACTGCTCTTGAACATGGACTGCACAGCTAAACTGCCCACGACAGCGCCAACAGCGGCAGATATTACTACAGCCAATGACGTCAACGAAACTGAATTACTTTTTTACTGTTCATAGTTTAAATTATACCAACAACTCGCCTTGTTTGATCGTAATTGCACTGCCACCAATGTGGACCCGATCGCCATCGAGCCTTAGCAGTAAATCCCCACCTCGTTCGGACGCTTGAAACGCCGAAAGTTCGGGCTTACCCAGCTTCGCCGCCCAGTAAGGTGCCAAGCAACAATGAGCCGACCCAGTAACGGGATCTTCATTAACCCCAACCGCGGGCCCAAAGAAACGAGAGATAAAATCGACGTTGGAATCTTCAGAGATTGCGGTCAAAATGACTCCACGCATTTTAAATTTTGCCAACCGCTGAAAATCGATTTCAACGTTTTTGACTTCATCGGCCGTTCCCACTTCGATTAAACAGTCTTCACGGCTGAACCCTGTAAAAACCGGTTTGACGCTCATCGCTTCGGAAATTTCACTTGGAAGCTTCGCTGGTTCGGCGGGAGTCGCCGGGAAATTCAAAAAGATACGGTCGCCATTTTTTTCGGCTCTCAATTCACCACTGCGCGAATCGAAAATCGCCGTTTCGCCAGCAGCAAGCCAACCGGATTGCCAAAGCGCATGCGAAGTCGCCAAAGTTGCGTGCCCACAGAGATCGACTTCGACCGTTGGCGTAAACCATCGCAAATGGAAACGATTTTCTCCAGCGTCGCGACGTCGTGTAACGAATGCAGTTTCCGATAGATTCATTTCAGCAGCAACCGACTGCATCCACTCTTTCGTTTTGGATTCCGTGAGCAGGCAAACCACGGCAGGGTTGCCAGTGAAAGGGCGGCTTGCAAACGCGTCAATATGAAAGATTTTTGTCATCAGGTTTTCTGTCGTCAAAAACGAACCACCCTAAAAGATCAATTAGTACCCATCCGCTTCCAACAGAGCCGAGCGGCCGACTTTAATTACCATGAATACGATAGCACCAGAAATTACGACCTTGATTGGGTTAAACCCAATCAACAAATCACCTAAGAACATGACACTAATGATCGCCAATGCAGCGTAAATTGAAGCCATATTACGAACATACTTAACAATCAACCCTAATACAACCAGCAAGCCTGCTGCAGCAAAAGGAATCACGGTCAAGACTGTTGAACGGTTTGGTACTGGCGGACTGGCGTATAACAACCAACTCACTAACGCAGCTAGGATAACGCCGAGCCCGATCGTGAATATCGCGAGCTCGTCAATTTTGGATCTTTGTATTTCGTAATTTCCCTATAAATGGATGATGTGGTTGACGATGGCAGTCGCACTCCTGTTGCGACCTCCGCGCCTTCATGTTTTTAATTTCAGCAGTACAAAAACTAATTTAGAGAACACTATCCAAGAGACTTCTCGCTGAAAGCCACCATTATTCACCACCGAACGAAGCGAGACGTTTGGATTGATGAATTTTCAACCGCAAATGGACGTTAATAAACGCGAATACAAATTCAGGTTTTCATCGCGTCCATTAGCGGTTCTTTTCTAGCCCGTTTTTACCGCATTGAAATCGAATTCGACGATTCAAAGTGGTGTTGTTCACCAATTAGTGGCAATTAGTGCAGATTAGTGTTTCTTAAAAAAATTCCTAAACTCAATTTAGAAATTTCCAGGTTTCGAGAAGCAAATAGCTGCCGCTTACGGCGCAATATCCCAATCGCCGGTCAGACGAACCGTAGCATCTGGATCGGTCAACGAAGCACTGTCTTCACCTCCGGCTTCACTGAACACGGCGGCCCTATCTAAATGGTTGAAGGAGTGCGTACCGCTATCACCAGAAATTTCAATCGACTTTCCATTGACCACGAGGGATTCATTGCCAGGGGTGTCGCGGAAGATCAATCGGTCAAACCCGCCAGATTCTTCCATGCTCGCGATACTTCGGTAATCGGCACTGAAGATGTAGTCGAAGTCGTCGCCACAATAGATACAACGGGCAGGATTGATCCGAACCGATTCATCTTCGTCGTTTCCGATGATCTCCACGTGATGGAAAGCTCCTTCCTCAGCAAAGAACAATGCTACAGGAACATTTAAAAATCGGAATTGCTCTTGGGCTACGAACATTTCAATCGAATCCGGCGAAACAAAAATCGTCTCGTTACCAGCGGGAGCTCGCACAACAAACTCATCTAGCCCGGAAGTCGAATCGAGCTCAAATTCTGAATAGCCGCTGAAGCTTCGACTTGATTCTCCAACAGCGATCTCAACAGAATTCATGTCCGTAAAGATCTCGTCAACTCCGATAGAATCAAAAACAAAGGCTTGGTCAAATCCAGAATTTGAATTGGCAGTTACGTGCTCAAAGTCGCTTACAACAATTTCCCGTTCCGCTGTCATAAGAGCTGAAAACTGCGGGTACGACACAAGAATATCATCACCCACGGAGTCGACCAAGACGACTTGACTTTCGGGAATCACTGCGGAAACCTCAACCATCGGAATGTCGCCAAAATGAACTTCCTGCCGAGTGATTCGATCGACAAGCCGCGTTCCATTGACATGGTAACTGGTCGAGTTGGAACCCGTTTTAATGACGACCCGATCCTGACCACCTTGAGACTCCAGTTGAATCCGGTTAATGTCGACGTCAATCATGCGATCGTAGGCAATCGTTGTTCCGTTAAGAACGATTTGACCGGGCAGCGAAAGATCG
>CAZKTR010000003.1:0-31665 GCA_964555525.1 uncultured Pirellulaceae bacterium | reverse complement strand
CTTAGCGAAGTCGTCGTGGCTGTTGTTTAGCAAGTTCAGAGTAAACCGGTAGATAACGATAGTAGACTTCAAGGTTCAGCGCCGCTGTCGCGGTTGAGTAGACTCGGCCGCCATAGCCTCCCCAGACTCCATTGGGCTCCCAACTGCCAGCCTCGCTACCTGTCCGAGTTTGTGTTGGCAGTAGTGTTTCTTTCATCGCTTCATTCCAGTTGTCCCAGTCCTGTCCGCCGGCGTGGTACATGGCTTGGGTGCCGTAGTACCAGTAGTACATGTTGATATGTTGTTGGTTGGGAAGCTCCCGTGAGATCTTTCTTTTGGCTTCGATCAACGCGGCTTCTGAAACGTGCTGATGCAAAAAGTATCGGCAGAGTAACGCTTCGGCAGTCATGGCCGCACTTGGGCGTTGTTTGGGGCGGTAGGAAGCCAAGCCGCCGTCGATGCCGGACGAGCAAGATTCAAGAAAGGCTTTCATCTGGTCAAAGGTTTTCTCAGGAATTTGAGCACCACCAAGCTGAGCGCTATGCAAGGCAAGCACTTGCCAGCCAAACTGGCTCATGTCGCCACTGTCGCCAGGCTGATATCTCCAACCGCCGTCGGAGGTGTTTTGAGCGGCGACGGAAAAGTCGACGCCTTTTTGAACGGAGACCAGCAAGCGATTGTCGCCGGTGATCGCGAGCGCTTCGCTCAACGCCAGTAATGCCATGCTGTGGCAGTACATTCGGGCAAATAATTTTGCGTCACCTGATAGGTCGCCGTTGGCTTTTTGTTGGCTGATCAAAAACTTCAGCGCTCGATCAACGGTGTCGGCATGAGCGCCTTCAAGTTGCGTATTGCCTGCCCCGAGAAATGCCAGCGTTGCTAAGCCCGTGATTCCCGCATCCGCGTTTGCGCCGGCACCATCTCGGTTGTGCCCAAAGACACGGTCTTCACGCCCTGCTTGATGCTGTTGAGGATTCCAGCGTCCGGATGACTCTTGGTTCGCAGCTAGCCATTGCAACGCTTTATCGACAGCTTGTTCGGTTTCGATCGTTCCCCCGTTTTGCCGAGCCACCGCTAATCGCGATTCTTGTGAACGCAACGAATACAGGCGAGGAACGGGTTTTCCGTCACCCAGACGTTTCGTCCGCGAGACTTTGCGGAAGCGGGTGTTGGGGCGAGGGATTGGCTTTAACACCGCGACATTGTTCCAAGCTGGAGCTGGCGCTGGTTGCGAAGCCATTTCTGGAACTCGTGGAACAATCGATTTCTCTTGAGCGACGAAGGCATTCGAGTCGGGGACCGCAACAGGTTCTGGATTGATTTCTGGTCTGGCCAGTTCTCCGCCAAAGTCAATCTCGAGTTGTTTCGGTGTGGCAGGCGAAAATTGTTCGCGAGGGACGTCAATCGTTTCCGGGTCAACGATTTTGCCTTTGGGCAGCATGGCGAGTTGCTGTTCAAAGTTGTTGTCCAACGGGATGTCTTCAAGGACAGATTCAGGTTTTGGCTGAACTTTCGGGACCGATTCTGTGAGGCGGAATTGATTCGTTGGTTGATATTCGTTTGCCGTGGGCTGGGCTTCTGACTGCTTGGTCTCAAATACAAATACCGTGTCGACCTCTGGGCGATCCAAAGGCTCGAGGTCAGGGACTTCAAAATTTGGTGCACTGATATTCGTTTGATTGGGGACCTTGGTTGCAGCGATTTTGACGTTGTCATTTGCTTCGGCCTGGGGCACAGTGATGTCTTCGAATTCAGTATCGTCCATCAGGCTGACTTTGAGCATTTCATCGGTTTCGATGTCAGCGTGTTCTGCTGCTGTGGGAGGTGGTCCCAGCAGGCGTGTGCCGTATGCGTAACCCATCAAAAGAATGTGCGCGACAAAGGACAGCACAACGCATTTCCAGACTGGGCGGGACTGGCCCCAGTGTGTCATCGCCAGCAGCAATAGACTGACCGCCAAGATTCCAGAACCCACCAACAGAACGAGTTGGAAGTTTGTCGAATTGAATAGATCAAACAAAGATTGAAACCAGCGGTCGATATCTAACATTGGACTTCCTGTATTGGATTCTCTTGCCGATGGAAACAAAACTTATCGTCGATGAATTGCCTTGCTTCGTTTTGAAGTTTTCAACGGAAAGTTTCTGGCTCGGGTGGTTTAACGAGAGTGGGATTGCCGCTCACTTAATGTTAGTGATGCGGCTGGCTTGTTTGAGTGTGATGTTTAAGTCGGTAATCTGTGCTTTACGGCAGGTGGCAAGCACTTCCACGGAGTGTTGCAAGGCGCCGCGGCCGTCGCCACGAATTACTACGCCCAGCTTTGGATATTGTTGCTTAGCTGCGGACAACTTTGACTTCAATTCGCCCAAGGTTACCGCATGTCGGTCTAGCTTGATCGAACCGTCTCTGGATACTTCGACCAAACGCTTGTTCGGCGCTGCGGTCAATGCAGTTGCGTCGGAAACCGCCGGTACGTTGATGGCTAGATCGCGTTCAACTTCGTTGAGTTCGCTAAACTTTGTGCTGACCATGAAGAAAATGATCAACAAAAAAACGATGTCGATCATCGGAGTCAGGTTGATTGCGTTCTGGTCTTCGCGTTCAATTTTTAAGGGCATGGTAGGTTCGCCTTTAAGCTGCTTTAGATCGCGTGGTGCGAGTTGTTTTGGTTTTTGTCGTGGTCATGGCTTCCGCAGAAACCAAGTTGACTACTTTCATTCCCAACGCGTCGATATCCATGATGTGTTTGTCGACTCGACTGGTGAAGAACAAATACGAAATCAATGCTGGGATCGCGACGGTCAAACCGGCGGCGGTCGTCAGCAAGGCTTGGCTGATACCAGTGGCGATTAACGTCTTGGGATCAACCGACATTGCACTGGCGGATGCGATGGAATCGAAGGCGTGAATCATTCCCAAGACGGTTCCCAAAAGACCGAACAATGGGCACAGGGTTGCAACGCCATTGATCAGTCGCAAGTATTTCCGAAGTCGATTCGACGTTCGTTCGCCTTCGTCCAAAACTGCTTGTTCGACTTCAACGGCTGGCTTTCCCCACTTTTGCACGCCTGCTTTGAACACGCGGGCCATCGGGCTGTCGTCTCGATCGCAAATCGCAGTTGCGGTTTCTTGGGTCAGTTCACCTTCATTCAACTGAGTTAAGAACTTGCGAGTGAAAGTGCTGGGGATGATTCGTTGTCGACGCAGGCTGATGAATCGTTCGAATGTGAACACGACTAATAAGAACGAGCAGAGCCCGATTGGAATCATCAGCGGGCCACCGCTGCGAAGGATGTCTGTCAGTCGAGGACTGCCGGTGCTGGCAGCCGAGTTCGTATTAGCGGTGTTAGCAGTCGACGCCGCAGGTGGGGCAGCGGTTTCAACATTGAAGCCACTGGCGTCAAAACCAGACTCTGTTTGGGCCAACGTTGCCGAAGTCACCAGCGCTACTACCAAGAAGGCTAATAGCGCTGCGACTCTAAAACGAAGTTGCCGGCTTTCTTTGATTTTCATGGGGTCGTTTCCAAAATCAATACTTAGTGTGTTCGTTGTGGTTTGCGGTTGGCAGTTAGGGTCCCTGCATCGTTGATTTGACTCATTCGCCCTCTAGCCTCGGCAGCAAATTCGCTGTTGGGATACCGATCGAGTAACTGTTGGTATAGCTTGGTGGCATTCTTTGGGTTCGCCAAATGCTCCTGGCATTTACCCGCTTGAAGCAACGCTGCCGCTCTCCAGTTTGGGTAGGCGTACAATGAATCGACTTTGTAGTACTCGGCGATCGCCAATTTGTATTTTTCTTGGTGGAAGTAAGTTTCGCCAATTCGCCATTGAGAGTGAGCAGCGGCTGCGGTCTTGCTGCCATTGGGCGATGCGATCACTTTTTCGAACTGTTGCCGAGCATCGTTTAGCAGTCCCTCGGACTCCAACCCACGAGCGATCAAGAAATCAAATTCATAAATTGAATCAAAATCCTTGAAACGTTGTCTGCCTTCGGTCGCCAATTTGGCGGCGGAAATTGCGTCTCCGGCGAACATTTGCAGGCTGGCCTTGCGGAGCCAAACCCACGGTTGATATTCATTGGGCAACGACTGGACGCTTTGATGTAATTCGTTGAAGGCCTCAATGGCTCGGTCGTTCTTCTGCTGTTGAAAGAGTGCTTCAGCCATAAAATACTTGGCAGTCAGTCGGGTGTTGTCGCTGGAGGCTTTGTTTGAAAAAGTCTGCATCGCGGTTTCAACTTTTGGCCAGTCTTGTTCGGCAAAGGCCACTTTTCCTGCTAAAAAGTAAGTGCGAGTGGCAATGGCTTCGGGTAAATCGGCAACGGCTAAGATCTTCGCAATCAGCTCTTTTGCACCGGCGTAGTTTTTTGTGGAAACGTTTTGTTTTGCAATTCGATATGCCGCGTCGGGCCAATATTTGCTGTCGGTATGGTTGTTTACCAGTTGCACAAAATTGGATATCGATTTTACGGGATCTCCTAGGTCTTGATGGACCCAAGCAAGCTGAAACAGCACTTCAGCATTTAGCGGTGAATCACTTGGTGCACTGACTAGCCAGGCTTCCAAATTTGATCTAGCGATCTTTAGGTTGGCCAAGCCACCTTGTTTGGAGGCCAGATTTGCGATCTTGATTTGCATGCCACCATTGAGTTCGCGATTGGTTGCTGGTGAGTTTTCGAGGGCCAGTTGGTACCAATTGATTGCGGCGGCGATGTCTTGGTTGGCTTCAAGGCGTTTCGCGTTTTCGATCGCAGTGGTTACTAAAAGAGGCTCTTGTGGATGTTTGACAAAGAGTTTTTTGAAACTGTCGACGGTTTGCTGTTCGATTGGGATTTCTAAACTGCGAACCAAAAACCAGCGGTTGGCTCGATCTCGCCGATCAGTGTCTTGGCTGTGGTCTTTCAGATATGCGTACCACTTTTTGGCGATCGTTTGGTCTTGGTTGTCCCGAGTCGCTTCGGCAACCAATTCGATGACGCTTTCGAGTTCATCGGTTGAATCGATGACATTAGCGTTTACTTTGCTAACCACCGAGTCCAACAACAAGTCGGCTTCGAGAAAGTTTTCGGCTTTGGCGAAGCAAATCGCGAGTTCTTGTTTGGCGTTTCGCCTGTCGCCGGGATCCAAATCGTAACTAAGATACTTTTGGAAGTACGGGATGGCGGCGGAGTATTTCTCTAGTCGAAATTTGACGGAGGCTTTACAGAATTGAACCAACGATTTCAATTTTTCGTCGCTGAAGTCGTCAGAGATTCGGGCGAGGCTGCTTTCGGCTTGTTTGAGGTTTTTTAAGCCGATGTAGCTAAGTGCTTCGAAGTACCGCCAAGTCATCTGTTGTTCGGCTTTGGTGTTTTGCAGTGTAAGTAATAAACCAAAAGTCTCGAGTGATCCTTTGAAATCGCCCTTGGAGTACTGCTCACGGCCAATCGCTTCTTGGGTTGTCGCGATCAAAGTGCGTTTTTCGACTTCCAAATTGAATTCTTCGGCCAGTTCGATTGCTGCTGGTACTTTGTTTTGAGATTCAAGCAATCGCATTTCAAATCGAACGGCGTCGAGAATTTTTTGGTTGAGTGGCTTGGTCGCTCGAACTTGCTGCAACCAGCCGATCGCCAACTCGGTACGATCGGTTTTTGAAGCGGCAATGGCGGATTCGATTAGCAAGTCGACTTTTATTCCGATCGGAAGTTCCCAGCCAACAACGGGTTCAAGTAGGTCGAAGGCTTCGTTAGGATCTGTTCCACCAACGGATCGCGCCCATGAAAGAATCGCTGTAGCGCGGGTGTTGGCATTGGTGGCGTTTTCGGCAACCATCGCAAACCATTTTTGTGCTTCATCATGGTCGGCTGGCTGTTGATAGAGCGCTACAAGGCCGAGTTGCAGTTGTGCTTCGTCTGCGACCGAGGGTTGGGCTTTGTTTTGTGTTACGCAGTATTCGAACAACCGTTTGGCTTCTTTGATGTATCCTTGTTTCATCATCGCGTTGCCCAAACCGAGGCGGCTTTCAGCCGACATCGGACCGTTTGGGTAGTTTTGGAGCGATCTTTCGAAGGCCCGCTGGGCGAGTTGTGGTTCGGATTTGACGAGTCGTAATTGACCGAGGTAGCTGAAGGCGTACTGATTCAGTTCGTGCTGGGGGTACGTTCGCGAGAACTCTTCGAGCATACGGATAGCGATTTGCGTGTTGTTGTCACGAAAGGCCGATTCGCCCATCCGAAACATCGCTCGAACGGCCAACGGGTGAGCAGCGAATTGTTTTAGGAATTGTTGGTAGTGGAGGTACGCGGCTTTGAACTGATGTTGCTGCATGAGCGTTTCAGCCAAAAAGAAGCTCGCGTCAGGTGTCTGGAGCACATTCGGGTGTTGAGTGATGAAGTTGCCGAAGGCTTGACTGGCTTCTTCCCACTGCCCTCGTTCATAAAAGCCAGCGGCTAATTTGTATTGGACTTCCGGGTTTTGTGCTTGCGCACAGCATTGCTGAATACTGGTGAACACGGCGATTGCCGCTACAACAGACAAAATGATCAGGCGGATTTTGAACAGACGACTCATTTGCGGGCTTTAATGGCAAGACGTGCAGACTCTCCGTGTTCGGCATAACGATTACAACCGACAAAGTTTCTTATCGTCGGGTGGCCGGAGAAACTCAATTAAGAAATTGGTTTGAACGCGAGAGGATCGCTAGATGGCTTGCTAGCAATGTTGCGAAACCGCTGAAGGTAAGTGATTTGCTGTAGAGTGGAAGCTGCTAGCGAGGCTGGCGTTGCCGGAATTTGTTGATGGTGCTTCCAAGCCGGTCCGTGGAATAGATACAAGCTCGACGCGCAAGCGAGTGCATGATTAAGCTACGGAATGCACACGGATAGGATGCCCATGGTTTTGATTTGAACAGCTAACTACGAAGCTAAATTTGTCTTGTTTGTGGATGTCCTAGCTCGACCCAATCTCTTTATACCGCAGTTGAACTCGGCCTACGGTTTTCACGTTGAGCGATAACTGCTATCACCTCCACACGGTGCTCAGACACCATTCGATAGTAAACGTTATAAGGAAACGTTTTGCATATCATGCGATGGTACCCATGGACGATGGGGTGAATTCCCGCAAAGACTTTCAGGGAATCAATGTCAGCTTTGACGCTACTCCGGAAATACTCTCCTATTCCGGATTCCTGATTTTCGTAGAACCAAAATCCATTGACCAAATCGTTTTCCGCAATTGTAGATAATTTAATCTTCATCTTTGCCGAGCTTGTCTAATCTCGTCTTGACATCATCCCAATCTGAAAATTCGACCTCTCCAGCCTCGATTTGGCGAGTCCGCTCTTCCAAAACCTCGCGATGCCACTCGGGCGCAGGCAAGTCGGGGGAGCCCCGCAGGCTATCCCAAATGGATTCCATCAAATGTAGTTTCTCACTAATTGTCATTGAGTTAAGCGGCAAGTCTAAAGACATAAAAGATCCCTTCAAAGATTAAGTCTTTTAAGTATAGCAACTAGACTACGTTTCCCGAAGCGAGTAATTACCCAGGAAAGCCAACGGTGACAATTGGGCCGCACCGTGAAACGAACTCGCAACCGAACCGCCGACGTAGAAGTTGATCTTCATTGCCTCAAAAATTCTGGCGACGGGTTCTAAGGCTTCAACCAGCCCAGGAAGCTCGCTCATCGTTTGCCAACCAGATAAGTTTTGACATTTTGTGCGAGATCTTTTCCGTAGTTGATTTCAATAAATCGCAAGCGGACTTCAGCCTCGGACAACTAAGCCTATCCCCCAGATAACATCGCGACCAGCTGCAGCACCAACTTGGTTTATTGAGGCGACTTGGAATCGCTCAGTAAAGAATAGAGCACGATTTTGCGAGCGATTAACATCGCATGTGCGCGCGAGTATCCCTCGCAGTCGGAGACGGTTTTGTTTTCCAAGGCACAGCTTAAGTCGTACGGGCTGAACAAAACCACCAGTCGTCCGTCAAATCGAATCCCTTCCATGCGCGGGGCTTTGATGGCCAACGGTTTCTTAAACGTCCCGTCTTTATCTTTGAGGCGTAGCTGGAGGTTTTTGATCGGAGCTCCATATTTGTTATTCGCAATATCCTCATTATTTCTTTTCCCGGTCCAAATCTCGTCATCTTCTGGAATCGGACCAATTTTTTGCCCTAAAATCTGAGTCATCTCAAAGCGAAACGATTCTGCAAACTCCTTCGAAGCACAAATGGAATCGGCGAAAATGAAACCGCCAAGCTCCAAGTACTTTCGAATCGCAGTCCGTTCTTCCTCGGTAAACGCAAACTTACTTCGGCCGTGCATAAAAACGAACGGATGATCGGCCAACGATTCGAGATCTGCAGGAATCATCTTCTTTTCGGTTTTGACTTCTAGGCCAGCGCTAACGCTAAGTTCTTTCAAGATTTTTCCCCATGCGTTGGGGGCGTCATCGGCACCGCCATTGTGCGAAAGCTTCGGCAGCACCAACGCTCGATCGCTCAGCACGCTCGTGGCTCGTTTGTCGATGACTTGCGTATCGAGTCTTTCGTTGAGTTGTCTGCCGGTGGCGTAAGCGACGACGTTGGAGCCGACTTGTTTGCAGTACTCGATTTTATGCAACAAACGCGGATTCGCGCCCGGGATCTGTTGAACACCAGGTCGGTTCAGTGCCCAGTAGCAGCTTAAGTTGGCTGGACAGTAGACCACGCTGGTACGACAACAAGCTTGCAAACCTAGCAACGGCCAAGTGCGACTAGGACCGAACTTATATTGTGCCTTCCAGATCAAGTGGTCGGGCGCTAAGGGTTGCAATTGGCTGTCAGGAAAAAGCTCGGCCATTAATTCGCGGAACGCCGTATCGTACGGAACGTTGTCGCCGCAGCCGTCGCCTTGGCAAGCTTCGGCGAACAGGAAGCCGCCGTTTTCGATGTATTCTTTAAGTGTTTCCTTTTGCTGAGCATCAAGACCGATGGCGTCGCGTCCCGACATGAATAGGACGGGCGATTCGAAAAGGTCGTTGGTGGTCGCGCCTTTGGCTCGAACCGTTTGCCAGTTAAGCTTGATGTTAAAATCCCGTTCGATACGGCTCCAGTCTTTTTCGATGCTACGAGTCAGGTAGTGGATCCCGCGCGGGTGTTGGTCCCAATCGTCGACGCCGTGGTCATACTTTCCAATCACGACTGGACGTTTGCCTTTGGACAAAAACAGCAACGAAAACGCAGTTGTGATCGCTTCTTTGGCCTCGCCAAAACTAACTCGGCCTCGATTTCCAGACGCCCACGCACCACTGGCTCGTTGAGTTTTCACGAGATTGGCGGCGCCGACGCGATACCAATCATGAGGCCCGAGAAATCGCCGGCCAGAAAAACGCCCGGCTCGCTCGAGTGCGTAGAGGTAATAAAAACGCTGTCGAGATTGAGCGTTTTTACCAGTAGGGTTTCCTTTTACGGTGAAACGGTCGGCCAACCACTTAAAAGCTTTGTCGAGTTTCGGTTGGATGTCGTCAACAGCGCCGCCACAGCAGATCGCGTTAGGTCCGTTGGCCAGTGCATTCAAATTAAACAAATTTTCGCGAATGATGATTAGCGAAGCGATGCCAGCACAGGTCATGCTGCCGATGGGTTCATGTGAAACGTTATAGCGAAAGCCACCGCTTTTCTCGTCATATAAACCAAGCCAATAGTCTTTTGCACGCTGCCAATGTTCGTTGGGAATCGCAAGGTTGTACTTGTTCGCCTCGCTTAAAGCCAGCAAAGCGAATTGACTATTGGAAGCATCCGCCCCACCCTTGTTTCCACCATAGTTCCAGCCGCCCTCTGGTGTCTGACCTTTGAGAAGCCATTCGATGTCGCCTTGGATCGTGGATCGATAACGTTTACCGGTTGGGTCGGCAGCCGATAATGCCATCACACGCAATGAGACTTCGTAGGTCTTCGATCGAGGGATCGCTTGAATGATTTTGATCGACTTTTGAATTTGCGGTGAACTTGGGTTTTCGCCAGCATTCAGCAACGCCAATGCGATCAGCGCGGTTGAACCTCCTTCGTAGCCAGATACTCCCGACCAAGTCCCATCTGCTTTCTGGCTCTTCTTTAAATTGTCGACGCCACGTTTAATGGCTTTGCGAACCTTGTCGGCCGTCAAGGCTTCTTTGGCCACTTGAGCCAAACCAGTACGCAGTCCGGTTTGGCCGATGATTGCCAACATTACAAGCCCGAAGAAAACCCGAGTGATCTTAGAGTTCGGTAAAATGCGGTAGAAGCGATTCATTTCGGACTCGATGGACTAAACGGACTAAATTTGGCTCGGTGGAAGCGATCGAGTTCCAGCTTTTAAAGCCGTCCCAACCGCCTTGCTTATTCTAGCGCATACATCAACTGGATAAAACAGAGATTCCAGTTTTGTCGAGGTACCAAATGAGAGGAGGCGGGAGACTCTTTGCGCGAAGAACGTTCATGAACGCTGTTTTTGACGCGTTGCCGTGCGAGCGGCAAATATCTACAATTGAAGCTCAACGGACGGCTTTGGGATACAACGATCCAAGTCGTCTTCGTCGTCTTTAGGGAGCAACAGTGTCGGGAAAGCAACGTAGCCTTGGTGATGTCCTGCAAGAGTTTAGCCAACACCGAAAGGTGATGGAGCAGGAACTGGGAAAAGTGATCATCGGTCAACACGAAGTGGTCGAGCAAGTATTTGCGGCGATTTTTACTCGTGGCCACTGTCTGTTGGAAGGCGTGCCAGGTTTGGCTAAAACGCTGATGGTCAGCACGATCGCAAAAATCCTGGACGTCAATTTTAAGCGGATTCAGTTCACGCCTGACTTGATGCCGTCAGACATCACCGGCACCAACGTGTTGGAAGAAGACGATCAAGGCAAACGGCACTTCCGGTTTGTCGAAGGACCGATCTTTACGAACATCCTGCTGGCGGACGAAATCAACCGAACGCCGCCGAAGACACAAGCCGCGTTGCTGCAAGCGATGCAGGAGCGTGAGATCACGATCGGCACCACGACCTACAATCTCAAGCCGCCCTTCTTTACGATCGCCACGCAAAACCCGATCGAACAAGAAGGTACGTATCCGCTGCCTGAAGCTCAGCTTGACCGGTTTATGTTTAATATCAAAGTCGGATACCCGACCGCCGACGAGGAAGAGAAGATCCTTACCGCGGCCAGTAGCAATGAGAAGCCAGAAGTCCGCAAGGTGTTGTCAGCCAAGGCGATCATCAACTTGCAAAAACTCGTGCACTCGGTGGCCGTTAGCGAGTACATCATCAAATACGTCGCGCGGATCGTACGGGCGACTCGGCCTAACGAACCCGACAGCCCAGAATTCATCCAAGAGTTGGTAGACTGGGGCGCGGGGCCGCGAGCGGGGCAGTTTTTGATTGCCGGCGGTAAAGCGATCGCCGCGATGGCCGGACGGTTCTCCGTTTCGATCGAAGACATTCAAAAAGTTGCCGTACCTGTTTTGCGACATCGACTTAGTACAAACTTCCAAGCACAAGCCGAAGGGATGACCGTCGAATCCATCATCGCTCGGTTGCTCAAAGAGATTCCTCAGCCAGCTATTCCAAAATTTGAGAAGTAATGGCGGTCGAAAAGTACCTCAAGCCTTCAGTCATCAACCAAATCAAACGTCTGGACCTGCGCGCTCAGTTTGTCGTGAAGGGGTTTTTGCACGGTTTGCACGCGAGTCCGTTCCACGGGTTTAGCGTTGAATTTAGCGAGCACCGAAAGTACAGCCACGGTGATGACCTCAAGGACATCGATTGGCAGGTTTATGCCAAAACCGACAAGTACTACGTCAAAAAGTTTGAATCCGAAACCAACATCACCGGCTTTTTGGCGTTGGATTTAAGCCACAGCATGGGCTACACCTACCAGCAAGAGCTTACCAAGTTTGATTATTCGATTTGCTTGGCGGCTTCGCTGGCTTATCTGATGATCTCGCAACAAGACCCCGTTGGTTTGATTACGTTCAACGATCGAATCCGGCAGAGCCTGCCGCCGAAATCAAAACGCACGCAGTTGGGCAATTTGTTGTCGCTGCTTTCGAATCTCGAGCCTGACGGTACAACAGATTTTAAACATAGCATCGGTCAGATGATTTCGATGTTTAAGAACAAGTCGTTGGTGATGATCTTTTCGGACTTCTTGGTTGATGAAGCGGAGACCTTGGACGCGCTTTATCGTTTGAAGCACGCCGGGCATGACGTGATTTTGTTTCACGTGCTGGACGAAGCGGAAGTGAACTTTCCATTCAAAGGTGTGTTCAAGATGCGTGATCCAGAAACGGACGAGGAACTGAAGATCGACGCCGAGGGCCATCGTAAGGGGTACTTGGCGCAGATCGCCGCGTTCCGCGATGACTTGGCCAAAAACTGTAGCCGTGTCGGGATCGACTATGTTCCAATTGATACTAGCATGCAATTCGATAAAGCGTTGATCGAATACCTGCACAGTCGCCGAGCACGGGGTTAGCAATGACTTGGGCGAATCTGGGTATCTTGGGCGTGGGTGGCTTGCTGTTGTGCGTGCCAGTCATTTTGCACTTCATGTTTCAACCGAAGCCAGTGGCGGTCGATTTTCCGGCGCTGCGGTTTTTGAAACAAAAACAACAAACCACTCGCTCACGAATGCGACTCAAGCACATTGCTTTGCTGTTGGTGCGCTGTTTGTTAATTGCGTTGCTTGCGTTGGCGCTGGCCGGGCCGTCGGTGGCGTCGAGCGTGTTAGGGAATTGGGTGACGTTGGGCGGGGTTGGCTTGAGCGGCCTGATTATTGGCTTGGTCGCAGCGGCGGCTTTCTTTCGTGAAAAGAAAAACTGGTTGTTGATCGGAATCCTTGGCGCGGTGTTGTTGGGGCATCTTGCGTTCGGAGGAATCTCATTGAGTAAGATTTTGAATTCGGAAGAAACCAATTTGATTGGGGATCGGCAGGCGCCTGTGGCGGCTTTGATCGTGATGGATACGTCGCCGCGGATGGAGTTGGAGTTCGAAAACGAAACGCGTTTGCAAAAAGCCCAAACAATCGGCCAGTGGTTGGTAACTCAGTTTCCCAACGATAGTCAAGTTTGCGTCGCGCCGACGACGGCAGACGGGGTGTTTTTTAGCGTGGATGTTGGGGCAGCGGACCGTCGAGTGGCCAAGTTGAAGACGAATTTTTCGGGCGTGAAGATCCCGTCGAAGATTACTGAAGGCGTGGATTTGCTTGAAACGTCTAACATGGATCGCAAAGAAATCTATATCGTCACCGACCTCACCACCGAAAGTTGGACTGGCGAAAACACCCGGAAACTACTGCGGCAGTTAAAGCGGTATCCAGAGTACAGTTTGTTCGTGATCGACGTCGGCGTTGAATCGCCCTTCAATTATTCATTGGCTCCACTACTGCTTACTGCGAGTGAAGTTTCCACTAACGGCGAACTGAAGTTGCGCACGGAGATCCGACGCTCCGGTGGGGCAGGGCAGCGTACGGTGAAGCTGGAAGTCGAAAAAATCGATGCCTCACGACCAGTGATTCGAGATCAAAAGACGTTGTTCCCGACCGAAGTGTATGCGCCACAGTCAAAGGTGGTCGAAGTACGTGAAAACGGAAGCGCGGGCGTGGAGTTCGAGTTTAGTCAATCGCTGACGACCGGGACTTACCATGGCTCGATCGGCATCGAAGGCCAAGACGGTTTGGCGATCGATGACCGGCGTTACTTTACTTTCCGTGTAAGCCCGCCGCGAAGCACGTTGGTGGTCCACCCGGCCAACGTCAGTCCCAAGGAAATGAGAAGTTTGTTGGTGCCTCGCGGGAGTGTCGCTGCAGGTACGAATCGGTTTGAGTGCGAGGTGGTGACGCAGGCCGAGTTTGAGCAGATTAATGATTTTAGGCAGTACGATGGGATCTTTGTGTTGGACCCGAAGCCGATCGCTGACGACCGGTGGGAGTTGCTGCAAAGTTTTGTTGAAAACGGTGGTGGCTTGGGTTTGTTTTTGGGCCCCAATGCAAACAACAAAGGTTTTATCGACCCAGCCTTCACCTCCGAGATCGCTCAACGTGTTATCGGTGGGCGGCTTGAACAACAATGGTACGACGAAACGGATCGGCTTGCGTTGAGCCCGCCAACGCCAAGGGAGACGTCGCATCCGATTTTTAAACTCATTCGAGGATCGGAGACATCGATTTTGTGGAATCGTTTTCCGATCACTAAGTTCTGGGGCTTTGAGCAGGATTCGGCTGCCAATGCGCCGCCCACGCAAACTCTGATGCGGTATACGAATCGAGAACCGGCGGTTATTGAACGAACGCTTGGTAGGGGGCGAGTGCTGACGATGACCACGCCGGTGACGGAGTACGATCATTACGCCGATCGCAAATCTTGGAATGCATTGCTGGGCGGGGCGACCCTAGCCCCGGTTCCTTGGTATCTGTTGGTCAAGGGCATCGCCACGCACTTGGTTCAGTCGGACGCGGATTCGTTGAATGTTCAAGTCGGACAGATATCGACGTTGCAAAATGACTTGCGACAGTTTCCAGATGCTTATCAAGTGTTTTCGCCCATCGAAGACAAGCCGCCGACCAATTTGAATTCAGTCGATAACCAAATTCGTTTTCGTTTTAATGACTCGCCAGGGCATTATCGGTTCCGCGGCGTGTTTGATGATCAAGTGATGTTGCGCGGGTTCAGTTCGAACTTGCCGTTGGCAGCGACCGATTTGACGCGTATCGGGGCCGGCGACTTGGATGAGATTCTAGGCCCCGGACGATACCAACTGGCGACCGACAAGAGCGAGATCACTCGCCAGCAAGGTACCACTCGACGCGGGCAAGAACTGTATCCGTTTATCGTGGTGATGATGCTGTTGATTTTGGGATTAGAGTATTTGATGTCCAACCGTTTTTATTAAAAGTGTTTTCGCAAGCCCTTTTTTGTTTCCTTTGAATTAGTTTCAGCCAGATTGTTTCCACTTAATGGACAGCCTTACCTTTCAACCGATTTTCAGCACCACGATGTTACTCGTCATCGCGGCGATCGCTGTGTTGATGCTGTTCGTGGGACCGTCGTTCACGAAAATCGAATTCCGCCAGCGACTCACGCTATCGCTATTGCGGTTGGGCGTGTTGAGCTTGGCGTTTTTAGCTGTGTTAAGGCCGGGCTGCGTTGATAAGGTCGAGCAAAACCAGGCGGGTGTTTTGATCGTATCGATGGACATTTCGCGTTCGATGGACTTGCCGCATATCGAAGATAATTCGACTCGGTGGAAAGCCGTCAAAGAAGTTATCCGAGCCAACCAGTCGCGATTTGATCAACTGGCCGAAAAGCAAATCGAGGTAAAGTTCTATCAGTTTGACAGTGAGTTGATGCAGTTGGAAACCGAAAACGGCGTGGTTCAGTTGCCGGATGAGCCAACCGGAAGTGAAACTGATATCGGTACGCCCTTACTCGAGGCGCTACTTGGCGTTCGCGACCGACGGTTGCTGGCGATGGTGTTGTTGAGCGATGGTGTTCAAAACGTTTTGGATCCGGAGATCGAAATGGTCGACGCGGTAAATACGCTTAAGGACATGGAGTCACCGCTGATCGCCGTTATGCTAGGTACCGTCGGCGATTCGGGTCAATTGCCGGACGTGGCGATCACGAGTTTTGCCGAACAAATGGTAGTCAACAAAAATAGCGATTTGAACGCGCAGGCGACGTTGGTTGCGCGGTCGTACGCGAACCAAGATATCAAAGTTAATTTGGTAATCAGCGACGGCGTGACCGAAACGATCGTGGATTCGGAGCTGGTTCGACCAAGTACCGCGTACGAAGAAGTGAACGTGCGTTTGAAGTACCGTCCGACAGAGCCAGGTGAGTATCGGATTTCGGTTCGAGCGGTGCCGATGGTTGATGAGGTTGCAGTTCGCAATAACTCGCTGGATGGTTTTTTAACGGTCCGCGATAAAGGAATGCGAGTGCTACTGTTGGCCGGTTCGCTTGGTTGGGAGCAACGGGCGTTGCGTGATTCGTTACCGGCTTTGGATTTTGTGGATATGCAATTCCGTCCGTTGTACACTCCGCCGGCGGCAACACGTGACCGACAATGGCCGGTACGTAGTTTGGCAGAAGAATTCACCGACGAGACGCGTTACGACGTCTATATTTTGTGCAATGTCGATTCGCGGGCGTTGTGGAATAAACGTGAAAAATCAGGGCCATTGGCTGATCTTGCCGAAGCCGTTCGCAACGGTAAAGGACTGTTGATGCTGGGCGGTACCCACAGTTTCGGTGCGGGCGGATACGCTGACACGCCGTTGGCTGATCTGCTGCCGGTGGAAATGAAAGCCCGTGAGACTCAGCCTTTCGATGCGGATATTTTGAAAGAGTTACACATCAACCGGCCGATTCAGTTGGTGCCTACCCGCGATCATTTTTTGACTCGGATTAGCGACTCAGAATCAACCAAGGATGTTTGGCGAGAGTTGCCGCCGTTGGTTGGCGCAAATCGCTTGGTCCCGAAAAAGGCGGCGACGGTGTCGGTGCTTTTGCAGTCCGATGACGAAACCCAGTATCCGATTCTAATCGCTTCGAACGTGGGCGGGCGAGTGCTGGCGTTTGCAGGGGATTCCACGTGGCGTTGGCGGATGAATGACAAACGAAAAGAGTTTGATCAATTCTGGCGGCAGTTAGTTTTGTATTTAGCGTTTTGGGATTCCAAGAACGATCAAAACTTAACAATCGATTTGACCAAACGTCGTTTTAATCCTAACGCGCGGATTCGGTTTGGTGTGAATGTTAGAACGGCCACCGGGGATTTTGTGCCCGGTGTGGATTTCAAAGCGATTTTGCAGCAGCCAGATGGAACACAAGAGAAAATCGCGATCGTACCTAACGGCGAAGGCTACCGGTGTGAGTTGAATCGAGATTTGTTGGGGAACTCTGGTTTGCACCGAATCGTGGTTGAGGCCACGAAGGATGGTGATTTTGTCGGCCGAGGTGAACGCGAGTTCGTGATTTTGGACCGCGACAAGGAGAAGGCCAATCCTGCAGCGAACCCACAGCAGATGGCTCGTTTGGCCAGCCAAACGGCTGAACATGGCGGAGTGGCAATTCAACCGGAACAATTGTCGGCGTTATTGGACAAATACATTGCCAACCCACCGATTAAGAAAATCGAAATCCCAACCAGCTGGCGACTTGGAGAAAAGATGTCCGACGCGGTCCCGTTTTTAGGAGTGTTTGTGTTGCTACTGGCGGTAGAGTGGGGGCTGAGGAAAAAATGGGGCTTGGTGTAGTTGCCGGTCGATCCAGATCGTTTAGTCTCTGGCTACAACATGTCGCCACTCCGTGGCTAGAAAAACATCGTTTTTGTTTTGCCGCCAGCGGCTGATTGGAATCAGCCGTCGGCCCTTAGGCCCGGTTGCTCGAGGTTCAACTCACCAGCCGATTTCCATTGGCAGGTGCCGTACGTAGCGTTACGCGGTTTTGCCACCGTTCCAAACCTTCCACCACGGCTTCTTGGTGGCTTGCGGTCGCACCGTAAACCCCCATGGTTGGCCGTTGGTACCGATGGCTCCCTGCATCTTCGACAATCTAAAGCTTGCGCGAGCGATTTTTGCATCGGTCATGTTTGCCGACTGCATGTTAGCATTGGTGAAATCCGCCTCGGTCAGATCCGCTCCAAAGAAATTCGCTTCGACCATTTTCGCGCCTGAAAAGTCGCCTCGCATCTGTGCGAAAAAGAAATCACTCTTGCTCAAGTCGGCTCCAGAGAAGTCCGAATGGTTCATCTTTGCATGATGGAACTTAGCGTTGATGGCGACACAATTGATGAACATGGAATGCTCAAACGAATTGTCGCAAAAGCTTCCATTGGACAAAACGGCGTTGGTGAAGTTGCTGCGTTTTAAACAAGAGTTGTTGATTTCAGCGTGAGATAAAACGCAATTCGAGAAGTCGGCTTGCGAAAGATTGCAGCCGGTAAATTTGCAGCCAGACAAATCTTGGCCTGAAAAATCAGCGTGGGCCAAGTTGTGTCCTGACAATACACAACCACGTATAGAGTCGTTGGACGCTTTCAAAAGCGACTCTCCAGTGACTCGATGGACTATCTTTACCACAGTCTTACAATCCAATCCAAACCTGAGGTTTGTGGTGCGACTACTTCGGCCGACGAGGATGGAAGTGGCAAAAGTAATCTGTGCTATTGGAACTTAATTTCGCTTACCGCTTTTCTCCCAAACTAAAAGCGTAAACGATGTCTGGCATAATTCTGGCAACTCGTTTTCTGTTGCGGTTTCATTCTTATTCGAACGTTACGTCGATCTATTAGGCTAAAAATGTGACAATGGATCTTAAGTCACAGACTATTATCATAACGACTCCATGGTCAAATTGTTTCACTGAAATCCTGTCAATGTAAGGAAAATTCGCATCGGGCTCCGCTAATGTTGTATTTCTTTACCTAAACGGCGTCGTTTGCCAAAAGCCCCACATTCAAAATCGGTAAAGTTCACCTTTTGGAAGTCTCGGCAGCTTTGAAGGTGGAGCCAAGGTTGCTCGTTACTGTTGCGTGCTTAGTGAGTTTGTACGGTTAAGCGGCTTTGTTTTAGGTTGGGCGGTCGGCGTTCACGTTTTAGTCGGGAAACTGCCGTCAAATTCAGCTGCCCGGTTTGAATGCAGCCGAGATCTTGTATCATTGCGATTCTGAACAACGGTGATATATGTTGATGGCATATACCATTGGCACTAGGTTGCTGTTCAGACTTTACCAACCATTTGAATAAAGCCACTTTTTAAAACATGAGCGATACAACTGTCCGCGGCATTGTCCACGTTGTAGAAGAAACAAAAACCTATGGTCAAAAAGGTTTTCAAAAGCGACTGGTCGTCCTGGAGCAAGACACTGGACGATTCACGAATTATATCCCGGTAGAATTCATCCGCGATAATTGTTCGTCAGCCGATGATTTAAACGTTGGTGACGATGTCGAAATTAGTTACCAGCTTTCGGGTCGTAAGTGGCAGCGTGATCCCGACAGTGAAGTCAAGTACTTTTTGACCGCTGAAGCGTTGAGCTTCAAGAAGCTAGGCGACGGTGCCAGTCCTGATGCAGATGCGGGATCGGCCAACGATGCGTTCTCAGAATCGAACTACGACGAAGGCGACATTCCGTTCTAGATGGATGGTTGCTTTTGAAAATGCGAGTTTGCTGTGGGCCCTCTGGCTTGTGGTTTCACTTTTACAACGAGATCCGCAAACGTGGTTGACGAGACATTACCGCCTGAGCAGATTCGGCACAAAGAGTTTACGCGGTTGCAGCAGCCTCGCGAGTTGGTGTTGGCGTGTCCGGCTTTTAAAAGTAGCGTGAACCTGTCGCGGATTGTTCGTTTGGCCGGTTGCGTTGCCGCCGAAAAGATCATTGCTTGCGGTTCGGCTAAAATAGACTCGACGATCGCTCGGGACGGCGATCATATTCCGATCGAACGTCGCCGGACGTTGTTGCCGGTTTTGAAAAGGCTTAAGCAGGACGGCTATCGTTTGGTGGGGCTTGAGCAAACCGATCGTTCGGTGTGCATTTATGATTACTCCTTCCCGCGGCGGACGGCCTTAGTGATCGGTCATGAGCGGCATGGGATGAGCGACGAAGAACTTGGATTGGTCGACGATTTGATTGAGATACCGGTATTTGGTTTGCCATATAGTTATAATGTGGCAACGGCCACGACGATGGCGGTCTATGAGTACTGTCGCCAGTTTCCGACGGGCTGATTCGAATCAAGTGTTCTCAATACAAGCTCGACGCGCAAGCGAGTGCATCACAACACCTGAAAAAATGCACTCGCTTGCGCGTCGAGCTTGTATTAGTGTAATTTGAAAACGATAGGTGAGGATTTTCACTCAAACCAGAAATTTTCAGCTGCCGGTTCAAAACGTCAATTTTTAGTTTGCAAAAGTGATCGACAATGAGAGTTCCGCTGGATTCAGAAAAGTGGCAAAGTTTGGTCTGTGAACCAGGTTTCACCCCAGTCGTTTCGGTGATTGAGAGTTGGCAACATTCGCCTCCTTCACCTGAAGACTTTGGGAGATTTGTCGAAGCAATGGGTTGCTCAGACTGCGTTCATGATTCGTACTATTTTTCGTTGCCGTACCTGCTGGACGAAATCGACAAAAGTGACGACACCGCCAAAGATTCTAAGAGGTCAGACAAAGATGATATGATTTTGCACCTTCGGTTGCAAAAGGCAGCGGAACAATCGAATCAATCGGAGGAATGTCAGGCTATTTTTGAGAGCTGTTTGCCCAGGCTGAGGAAGCTATTGATCGCGCGACTTGATACCATGCCGAGTCGATACAAATTGCGTTCTCATTTGGTTGATTTGGCGGCTTGTTATGGGGATCCGGAACTCGCTCTTGAGATAGAGCGAATTGATATTTGAGGCTGCTCGGGTTCATCACGCGATGCCACCTCGACCATATCGCGGCCATATCGCTGTATATCACCAAACGGTTTCCTCGTTCATACGTCGAGTTACCAAACTTCTAAGTTCAAAAATGGTTAGCCTTTGCGAGAAGCTTGTTTTTTTTGGGTTGGGGAAATAGCCAAGCCACACCGAAAACGCTACAACTATGGTTGGCGTTTTGGTACGGACTGTTCGTCAAAAACCGGTTCCTTGCCATGCTTTCATTTGGTTCTCCCCTTTTAAGAAGAAAAGTCTATGAGTCTCGATTTTGGACTGCTGCAAACGCTCCACCGTATGCTTCGACAACTAACGGACATCGAGGACCGGATGCGTCGAGGCCCGATGAAGGTCAAGGTCGTGGAGACGAACGAGACATCGTTTGCAGCTGATGAAGCTGAGTGCTTGGGGCGTCAAGAAGAATTACGGCGTTCGTCCAGCGAGAAAACGATGCAACTGAACGAACGCGAAGCCAAAATTGAGGACATGAAGGGGAAGCTGAACGTATGTGACTCCAACAAAGAGTTTCAGCTACTCAAAGATCGTATTGCGGCTGACTTGCAAGCCAATAGCGTATTGCAAGATGAGATTTTGGAACTGTTGGAGCGGTTGGATGTTGTCAATGCAGAAGTTGTCGATGCCAAGGCGAACCATCAAAAGGCCAAAGACGAAACAGTGGCGATGCGTGACAAGGTGAAGATTGA
The DNA here is from genome assembly GCA_964555525.1 of uncultured Pirellulaceae bacterium. Classification (GTDB taxonomy): domain Bacteria; phylum Planctomycetota; class Planctomycetia; order Pirellulales; family Pirellulaceae; genus Mariniblastus. The sequence continues at coordinate 10,569 of CAZKTR010000003.1, read as the reverse complement.
GTTGAGCGAATTGAATGCAGAGAAGGAGCGAGTCACCGGCGAACTGGCCGAGAGTGAAAAGGCGCTTCCGGCAACGATGATGGACGCTTACCGGCGTCTGGTTCGCCTAAAAGGCGAGAACACGTTTGCGATCTCGATGACTGATACTTGCGACAACTGCAACCAACGATTGATCACACAAACAATCAGTGATTTGATGTTAAAGAAGTTAGTCTACTGCCCTGGTTGCGGCGCGATCTTGTATACCAAAAGCTAATGTGGCGTAGGTCGAGAACGCCGTTATCTGTCCGTCGTGCAAATCTACCGATAGCAAAATGGCCGATTGGGCGAGCGGTTTTCGCGCTAGGATTTCGTTACGGCCGACTGTGTTCAAGCGAAGCTCACGAATTGTAAAGGGGCGCTTGAGTGAGTCGCTTTTGTATGATTTGAAGGCCAATTAGGTCGGCGCACGTTGACAAGTTTCAGGCAGTGTGGCAGCGTCCTTAAGAACTTGCTTGCGCGTTTTGAAAAAAAATTTACTCACTTCAATGCCTGTTCCAGCGTTTGCTTGCATCATCACAATATCTAGCGGTTGGACAGATTGTTCATCGAGGTTCGCCGTAAATTGGAGGGGTTTTAACGCTAAGCATTGTGTAAAGCACTTGTTTCTAGGAAAGACAATATTTTCAAATAAGTATCGTCAGGTGATCTGGACGAACGACTATTGGGGCAGATTGTCGCGATACTGCGATGGAAATTGCTACGAGGCAAGGATTTTTGCCCATTTACGCGTCAAATTGTGCTTTATTTAATAAAATAAACGTTTGATAGGCTGTACTAGTAGCATATGTTAGGTGGTTTGCTTAAATTGTATATCTCAAATGATTACTTCAAGTCGTACATGTTAAAATGGAGAGGCAGATGAAACGTTTTGTTTTTACTAGATTACTGATTGCTGCAACATTTTTGGGGCTCTTGTTAGCGTCGACCGCAAGCTCCCACGCAGAATTCATCTTCCCTACTGGAACGGTCGCACAAGTCAGAAATGGCGACACGATTCTGATTGACGGTATGGGCAATCTTGTCGGAGACATGGTGGTTGACCCGATGGACAACGTGACTGACCTGATGGGCGTCTTTTCAGGCGGTGGAACTGGTTTCGTATCCGGTGACCCTACACAAACATTCCAATTCGCGATTCGCGAGAGAAGCTCGACCCAACAGGCCAGTCAAACTGAGCGGATCGTCAATAGCTTTATTGACTTTGACTTCTCCAGCATCACGGCGCCTATATCGAGTGCGACTTTTGAGATTGATTTTGTCGGTCAATTGAACACCGCCAACGCTGGTTTTGTTGTTGATCTGTCAGATGCCAGTGTGTTCACGGATTTGAACACAGGTTCGCTAGGCTCGCTGATAACGGTTTCTACTGCAGGTGGCCTTGTAACTCCGCCACAAGCCGTTTCGCTGGATATCACGCCTTTCGTGACTGCCAATGCTGGTTCCACAGCAACTTTGGTTTTGTCTGGAAATGCGGTTGCTCAATCTGCTTTCTTTAACAATGCCCAAATTAACGTTGAAACGGCAGGGGTTCCAGAACCTTCTTCGTTCGCCTTGCTCGGGCTAGGACTCGTCGGCTTTGCTGCACGAAGAAAGAGCCGTCGTTAATGGCCATAGAATGGGCTACGCGTTTCGGCATCCCAAAGACAACACCTGAGCCACTCACATCAATGTGAGTGGCTTTTTTTGGTTGCGTTTTGAGCAAGCAACCGTTGAGAAAACAAAAAACGCTCGGACTTTCGCCCCAAAGCATGTGTGACTTGGTGGTTGCAATGAGCTACAATTGGGCATAGTTGACCAGCTTCATTAGACAATATCTCCTTTTTGGGTTTTCGTTTATGTCTTTGTCCGCATCTTCAAAAGTCGCCTTACTCGGTTGTTTAGTTGTGTTTGCGTTTTTCAATTCGGCTTGCGTTTCACAAACGGTAATCTACGAAAACAACTTTGATGATGACCCGACAGGGCAGTATTCGATCGAAAACTTAAATGCGGATTGGAACACACCTCCTTTCGATAACGGTGTTGAAGAGGGCCGGGTTTGGATCGACGATAGTTCGGAAGCATTCGCCGGAAAATCGTTAGCAGTCGAGTATCCCGCTGGGATGCACCGTTCGGCGAACACCGGTGCTCAGTGGCAACTGCACTTCGATGCGGACTACCAAGAAGTGACGGTGGAGTATCGAGTCAAGTTTAAAGCCGGCTTTGACTTTGTGCGCGGTGGAAAACTGCCTGGGTTGATCGGTGGCGCCGCCAATACCGGCGGCAACCGTCCCGACGGCACCGACGGTTTTAGTGCGAGGATGCATTGGCGGACCGATGGCTCTCAAAGCTCGCCGCTGGACTCCGACAAAGCGAACATCACTCAGTATTTGTATCATCCAGATCAACCAAATACGTTCGGCGAGGATTTCCGGTGGGATGATTCCGCCAGCGGCGAGTGGGAGTTGTTTGAGTCAGGGCGATGGTATCATTTGCGGCATCGCGTGGTGATGAACTCGGTCGTCGACGGCGTTGGGCAGCACGACGGTATCGTGCAGGCTTGGTTAGACGGCACGCAGGTTTTGGATGTTAACAATATTCGCTTTCGAGACGCTGAAACGTTCGCCATCGATGGGTTTTACTTCAGCACCTTTTTTGGTGGTTCGGGAGATCAATGGAATACGTCTAAGGATGAAGTTGCTTTCTTTGATGACTTTAGAATTTCGGTTCCTAACCCGTTGTTGCTTGGCGATGTGAATGGCGACGGCACAGTTAATTTCTTGGATATCTCGCCGTTCATCGCGGTATTGTCGGCGGGCGGGTTTCAAGAAGAGGCGGATATCAATCAAAATACAGTCGTTGATTTTCTTGATATCAGCTTTTTCATCGGAGTACTCAGCTCGCAGTAGTTTTGCAATCCAATCGGAGCTGTCAAGGTCGTTGGGTTAGTTGGAGATAATTAAATCGTCGTATAGGATTTAGTTGATTTCACCCGCCCTATTCATTAACTTCCCTACGTAGTGTTCGCAATGCAAACAATGAACCAGTCTTCTCGCTCTTTGTCGTTTTCGCTGTTGATGATTCTTGGTGTCGCAACCGTTGCAATTTCCAACGGCAAGGTTTTTGCTCAAAACCGGTTGTTTTTGTCGGTGGATCGACTGACTGGAGGCGCAAACCGTACTCAAATTGGCGAGGTCGATCTGACGTCTGAGTCGTTCGATTATGATTTAATTTTTGAAGTGCCAACGCCTCCCGGTGGAGATTTCGTAATTGACGGGGCGAGGGATTTGGTTGTCGATGAACAGGGGAATTTTCACGTATACAACGGCACCTTTACAGTGAGCCTATTGTCAAGTGACGCGACTGGCGAATCAATCACTCAGAATGTTATTCCAGGATTGACTACGGTAAACAATACTAACTTTGGCGGAATCGCTCGGCAGGGAGACGTCGTTTTCTTGACAGATCAATTTACGCTTCAGGGTGGAGAACCGCTAGGAATCGTTCGGGTAGATTTGGAGGATCAGTCTTTCGACAGAATCGCAACTGATCTTGATCCGAGACTCGCTGGAGGACCGATTGACATTAACATTGGTCTTGACGGAACTCTGTTGGCTGTCATTGAGAGATCTGACAACATTTACCGGTATGACGCTCAGTCCGGCGAACTGTTGAACACAATCGAGCCGTTTTATCCAATTGGGGATATTCGTGGGGTTGCGGGTGCGGCTGATGGGACCGTTTACGTCGTAACTTTCCAAGGCGATGTATTGCAATATGATAATAATGGTAATGTGCTAAGAAGTCTTGAAGTCAATGGACGGACAAACTCCACTGGCAGTATATTCAACAGCAGGCTTCACGATATTGACATTGCACCCGATGGACAAATCGCCATCGGGACGACTGATGGAAGTATTGTCCTAACAACCACAGCGCTCGAATCGGCTGAGGTCATTTCAATATCCGATCAAATCCCGTTTGCTTCTTCTGCCAACATTTTTGTGGCTTTCGCTACGGACTTTTCTGTCGGACCATTGCTTGGCGATGTGAACGTAGACGGTGTAGTTAATTTTTTGGATATCTCGCCGTTCGTTGCGATATTGTCGGTAGGCGGGTTTCAGGAAGAAGCGGATATTGATCAAAATACAACCGTTGATTTTCGAGATATCAGTCCCTTCATCGAGTTGCTCAGCTCGCCGTAGTTTTGAATCTGCCTTTTCGGCGTAAAACGCACAACCCGAATTCGTTCTGAGTTTGCGGCCTCGCACAGCTGTAATTTGCCTAGTGGGCATCGCGAAAAACACTTCAGCAATTATAATTTTTGCCAAAGTGAATTTAATAAAATTGCCTCCGACCGAGATGTCTCGTGCGCCAAATTTATCTGGACTACAACGCCACCACGCCGATCGCGCCGAGTGTCTTCGAAGCAATGCAGCCATTTTTGACCGGTCACTACGGTAATCCGTCCAGTGCTCATGCGTTGGGACGAGGGGCAAAGGAAGCGATCGAAGATTCGCGTTCTAAGATTGGTAACATGATCGGCTGTGACACCGGCGAGATCGTGTTTACTAGCGGTGGCAGCGAAAGTAATAACTTGGCAATCAAAGGCGTGATGTTTTCTCACGCGTCTGAAGATGCACATATGATCATTTCAGCGATTGAACATCCGGCGGTTACCGAGCCAGCCAACTTTCTCCGACGCTTGGGTTATGAGGTGAGCGTCGCGCCGTGCGACGCCAATGGAATCGTCCAGGCTTCGTCGATAGCGGACCTGATACAAGACAATACTCGGCTGGTAAGCGTGATGCACGCCAACAACGAGACGGGGGTGGTTCAACCGATTGGCGAGATTGCGCAGATTTGCAAACAGCATGAAGTTTTGATGCATACTGATGCTAGTCAATCCGTCGGCAAGATCCCGACCTTCATTCAAGACCTTGATGTGGACTTGTTGACGATCGCTGGACACAAATTCTACGGTCCTAAAGGCGTTGGCGCACTTTACGTGCGCCGTGGTTTGGCTTTAGAGTCGCTGATTCATGGTGCAGGGCACGAAAACGGAATCCGCGCGGGCACAGAGAACACGCCTTACATTGTCGGTCTCGGGCAAGCGGCTCACTTGGCGGTCAATGCCTTGGATGAAAGCGCCGTTGGAATGGCCCGGCTTCGAGATCGTTTGGAAAAACAACTCTGCGAAGCGATCCCAGGTTTAAGAGTCAATGGAGGCAGCGTCGATCGATTACCAAACACGTTAAGCGTTTGTTTTCCAAAAGTGGCCGGACGAGACATTTTGGCTCGATTGCCAGAGCTGTGTGCGTCGACTGGTTCAGCTTGTCATAGTACCGGACAAGTCGAATCAGCGACTTTAGCGGCAATGGGTAAAGGCATTGACCATATCTCTGGCACCATTCGGCTTAGCTGCGGCTGGTATACCTCTCAAGACGAAGTCGATCGCGTGGCGGGGCTGCTGATTGATGCTTGGGAAAATCTTTCGGCTAGCTATGCTTGAACGCGATTGCCGGTTCCATCAAAATTACGGCTCCCGGTTGAACACTCAACCTTGGTTTGCTCGCACAAAGAAAACAGATGGCCTCTTCAAACAATAGCTCTTCGGATAAAAAAACTTCAGGTAACCAGAAGCCTGCCAAGTTGCCCAACGGCAAACCTGTTAATCCACAGGTCAGTCCATTTCGTCAGCGGTTGCACGAGATCATTTTTGAAGCGGATGACTTTGCCGGTGCCGTATTCGACGTGTTGCTGTTACTAGCGATCGTCGCCAGTATCGTCGTGGTTTGTTTGGACACGGTCCCCGACATTGGCCGTGGGGTGACGGACGCCCAAGGGAATTTTAACCACAATGTCCCGGGGCCTTATCATAGTTTGTTGTCGATCCTCAGTTGGGGATTCACGATTTTCTTTACGATCGAGTATTTGCTGCGAATGTACTGCGTTCGCCGTCCGCTCAGGTACGCGTTTAGTTTTTGGGGGATCATCGACCTGATGAGTTTCCTACCGGATTATCTGGTGCTGGGATTCGGCGGCCGCTTTACTCGCGGTTCGTTTACAGTGATTCGTTCACTGCGATTGCTGCGAGTGTTTCGAATTTTCAAACTGGGATGGTTCCAACACGAAGCGGAAGAACTTGGCGATGCGGTTTGGCGATCGCGGGCGAAGATCACGGTGTTCATTACAGTGGTTTTGATTTTGGTGACGGTCGCGGGTACGTTGATGTATGAGATCGAGACTTGGCAGGCCTCAAATCCCAAGCAGGCGTCGACATCCCAATTTCAATCGATTCCCGATGGTATTTACTGGGCAATCGTGACCATGACGACCGTCGGTTACGGAGACATTGTGCCAACCACGGTGGCAGGGAAAATTCTTTCTGCCGTTTTGATTCTGATCGGTTATAGTTTGATTATCGTTCCGACGGGGTTTGTGTCTGCCGAAATCATCGGACATAAAAAAACAATCAAAACCTCGACTCGCTCCTGCCCGTCTTGTATCACTGAAGGTCACGACTCCGATGCAGTGTACTGCAAACACTGTGGCGAACTGATGGAGTAGCTTTAAGACTTCGGCCAGACGATAATATCAATTCAACCACGACACAACGGTTCCATGCAATCTACTTCAAATCAATTCCGCACCAATTCACCTACGATCGATCAAGTAGGCGTCGTCGAACGGGCAGCTCGGTTTACCAAGCGTAGCATCAAAAAAGAAGCCAAGATGCAGGGCCTGAAAATGGTCTTGAACATGATTGACTTGACGACGCTCGAAGGCATGGACACTCCGGGGAAGGTCAAACAGCTGTGTTACAAAGCCAGACACTTACACGACGCGGTTGAAGGTCTACCAAACGTTGCGGCGGTTTGTGTTTACCCTAACTTTGTCGGGGTTGCAAAAGAAGAGCTTGCCAATTCGAAGATCAAGATCGCTTCGGTGGCCACGGCTTTTCCAAGCGGCAACAGTTCATTGCCGATCAAGCTAGATGATGTAGCGATGGCCGTTGAAGCCGGCGCGGATGAAATTGACATGGTGATCAGTCGCGGTCGTTTTCATGCAGGGGATCATCAGTATGTCTTCGACGAAATTGCGGCGGTGAAAGAAGCCTGTGGTGTAGCTCGTTTGAAAGTGATTCTTGAGACCGGTGAACTTGGCACGTTGGACAATGTTCGTTTGGCCAGTGACATTGCGATTGAAGCCGGAGCGGATTTTATTAAAACATCAACGGGTAAGATCAAACCAGCTGCCACGATGCCAGTCACCTTGGTAATGCTTGAAGCGATTCGCGATCACTATTTTAAAACTGGCCAGATGGTGGGCATGAAACCCGCTGGCGGTATTTCAAAAGCAAAGCTGGCGTTGCACTATTTGATCATGGTCAAAGAGACCCTCGGCGACGCTTGGCTAACGAATCAATGGTTTCGCTTTGGCGCCAGTTCGCTGGCGAACGATGTGTTGATGCAGATCGTAAAGCAGGAAACCGGCAGCTATCAGTCTGCCGATTATTTCTCGATTGATTAGTTGTAGTACTGGCTTTAGCCGGAAATTCGGCCTGAAGGCCGTGCTACGAACATTTTTGCGGGATAAAAGCCATCGTTTGAAGCGTTCAAAACCTGTCGTAAAGTCAATTTCTTGGGTTGGTTGTCTAACTGTCTGCAGCGGAGAACCAAAAAAAACGAAACAATCCGAATCATTGGCAAAGTTTTACGGTTGTAGTTGATTAGCATCCATAAGGTTTAGCGTAAAATAGGGCATCATATAAGGTGCCAAATTTGTACGGCCTCGTAGCCAATCGATTCAAGGAGTTTTTGCAATGCAGTTTCGACGTCGCTTCCCGCTCGCCATCCTTTGTTTTTCACTGTTGTTTGTAACGAGTGCATTCGCGCAATCAGATGACAAAGAAAAAGATAAAGAAAAGGTAGAGAAGCCCAAACCTGAGTTTCCCTCGTTGGAGAAGGTGACCAAGGACTATACCGAGGTCAAACCCAAGGACGGATCGAAGCCTTACATGCGGCTTTGGAAAAACAGCAAGACCGGCCAAGTACTAGCCGAACTGCCGAAAGACTACGCGAAATCTCGACAGTTTATTGCTCCGACCGTCGCGAGCGGTGAACAATTCGCTGGGCTTCAATCGGATGCCTTTTACGTTTACTGGAAACGTTACGGAAAACGAGTTGCGTTGGTCCAAGAGAATTTGTCCGTCAAAGGCTCGACCGAAGAATCCAAGTCGTCCGTCAAGCGTTTGTTCACGGACAAGGTTTTGCTCAGCCTGCCGATTTTAGCAAAAGGTAAATCAGGCCCCGTGATCAATCTAAACAGTTTGTTGGTCGGCAACGCTTCAACGTTCTTGTTTGTGCGTCCGCAAAGCTCTTTGGTCACGATCAAAAAAGCGAAAGTGTTTGAGTCGAACGTCGAAGTTGCGTTCGAGGTGCCAACATCTGGCGGCGTATTAAAAACGTTGCACTATTCGATCAGCCCCATCAAAGGCTCACCAAGCTACAAGCCACGTAAGGCAGACGAGCGAATCGGTTACTTCACCACGTCTCATAGCGATTACGGAAAATACAAAGATGAAGAAATCAACGTTCACTATATCAATCGTTGGAACATTCAAAAGCGTGACAAGGATTTACGTCTGAGCCCGCCGAAGAAGAAGATTCGCTTTTATATCGAACACACAACTCCAGTTCGCTATCGCCGCTGGGTTCGCAAAGGGATTTTGGCGTGGAACGAAGCGTTCGAAAATGTCGGAATTGAAAATGCAATCGAGGTTGTGCAACAAGACAGCGAAGCCGAAGACGGCCACATGGACAAAGATCCGGAAGACGTTCGGTACAACTTTGTTCGCTGGTTGAATAACAACGTCAGTACTGCGATTGGTCCGAGCCGAGTCAATCCGTTGACGGGAGAGATCTTGGACGCTGATATCGTGCTGACCGACGGTTGGATTCGTACTTTTGAAGGTCAGTTTTCGAAGATGCTCCCAGATATCGCGATGGACGGGATGACTCCGGAAACCTTGGCTTGGTTTGCTGAGCATCCGAACTGGGATCCGCGAGTTCGTATGGCGAACCCTTCGTCTCGTGATTTTGTTCGCCAACAACTTGCGTATCAATACCAGCAAGCGACCAAGAAAACTGGGATTTCTAGCGCTAATCAAACCAACGACGACAATGGTTCGAACCCGTTTGAAGGAATTTCAGCGAGGATGACCCCAGGCAGCGCTACTTGTATGGCCGCCGATGGTCGACGTTTTGATGTTTCGCTGATGCGAATGGCAATGCTGGCCTACTTGGACGAAGACAAGGCTGAAGATGACGATGACGAGGATGACAAGGACGACGAAGATGATGACAAGGACGAAGACAAAGAGCAAATGCTTGATGGCATGCCGGAGTCTTTCATCGGTCCGTTGTTAGCGGACTTAGTCACGCATGAAGTCGGTCATACGCTTGGCTTGCGTCACAACTTCAAAGCAAGCTCTATCCATGATATCTCTGAAATGAACTCGGAAGATTTCAAAGGCAAAAAAACACTTGCTGGAAGCGTGATGGACTACATCCCGACCAACTTCAAAGTGGAGCACGGTGAAATTCAAGGTGATTGGGCGATGATCGGCGTTGGTCCTTACGATAAGTGGGCGATCGAGTATGGCTACACGTTGAATGACAAGGATCTGCCAAAGATCCTTTCACGAGTCGCTGAGCCAGAGTTGATCTTTGGAACGGATGAAGATACCTACGGGCCGGACCCTTTGGCTCGTCGTTACGATTTTGGAAAAGAGCCACTTGATTATGCAACCGACCAGATTGCGTTTGCTAAAAAGCACCGCAAGCTTTTGATCGACAAGATTGTCAAAGAAGGCGAATCGTGGAAAGAAGCTCGTCGAGGCTACTTGATGACACTTGGTTTGCAAACTCGAGCGACTTCGATGATGGCAAACTGGGTAGGCGGTAGCTACATCAACCGCGATCGAAAAGGCGACCCTGATGGTCGTCCACCGGTCGAAGTGGTGGAAACTGATCGCCAACGAGCTGCAATCCAGTTTGTGATTGAGAACACATTCCGAGACGAAGCGTTTGGTTTAAACCCTGAATTGGTTAACCACTTCAGTGTTGATCACATGAATCGATCTTGGCGCGATGAGTCTGCTTGGCCGATCCACGATCGCATCATGGGCATCCAAGCGACCAGCTTGTCTCAGTTGCTTGGCCCAACAACCTTGCGTCGTATTTATGATAACGAGTTGCGATTGGCCGCCGACGAAGATGCGTTGACACTAAAAGAAGTGCTCGACACCGTCACGGATTCGGTTTGGGAAGAGATCGAAAAGGCGCCAAAGGGCAAGTTCACCGAGCGTGAGCCAGCGATTTCGTCTTTGCGTCGCAACCTGCAATCCGAACACCTGCAACGCTTGTTCGATCTTGGATCGGCTCGCTACGGTTCAGCTGCGATGAAGCCAATTTCTAACTTGGCGGCTTTGAAGCTAACCGAGATCAAGGAGAAGCTTGAAAAGGCTTCGAAAAACGAGCAGTATGA
>CAZKTR010000002.1:0-32220 GCA_964555525.1 uncultured Pirellulaceae bacterium | reverse complement strand
AATTGAGAGGCAGAATTTAGTCGATCCAAGGATTATCTGTCAATCGACGTTTTGCCGATTCTTGATAAGTTTCTTTTTTTGGTTTTCATGAAGCAAAAGCTTTGTTGGGAATTTTTTGACTAAGCCGTTAATCAAAATAAACTTACAGTGTATAAAAGGTGTGAACGCTTTTTCGTGGGTTTGAAGGATAGGAATTGAAATGATTGATATTCGAAATAGGCAGTTGGGAACTGACTTACTGCGTCCGAGCGTCATTTTTACTTTGACGGGTCTGCTGGTCGTTACCTTTATGTTGGCGACCCCCGATTCTGCGTTGGCTCAAAAGAAATACACCCCCGAACACCCGTTCGTCAAAGAGATGGCTGACCGAGCCGTTAGGACGTTACAAAAAGGACACAAAAAAGAGGGACACAACACGATGGCAGCTTTGGCCATCGTTGAACACGGCAAACGCTACAATAATGAGGTCCCTCGGGAAAACAAGGTCGTTAAAAGCGCTGTTGAGCACATTCGTCAACAGTGCAAAAGCCAATCGTTCCATAACGAAAAAGAAACCTACTACCCAGCGATCGCGCTAATTCTTCTGGCAGAAGTCGACGCTGCAAGAAATCACGATCAGATCGTCTATTTACTGGACGTGCTTAAAAAACGGCAAAACGCCGACGGCAGCTACACTTACAAAGATCAGGACAACGGCGATTGTTCGCAAACTCAGTTTGCTGGTCTAGCGATGTGGGTGGCCAAGTCTCACAACTTTGATGTCGACATTCCGATGGCCAAAAATACGTTGAATTGGTTCTGCAGAGTAGCGCGCAGCGGACAGTGGGCTTACAAATACACCAACACAGGAGAGCCTACCGGCCAGCCGACGCTGTCGATGCAAGCCGCCGGAATTAGCTCGGTATACCTATTGGCTGACATGCTGCAATTAAATCGTCGTGTGGTCGACTTGGCCTCTAAAGCGGGGAAGAATGATGGACTCGGTTTGCCGAATACCGTTCATATCTATGTTCCGCCGGCTGACGGGAATGGTAAGGCTCAACGAACCGATGGCCCGCTGACTAACTTTGACAGGGGGCTGCTGGGTGGGACCCAGAGCGCTGGCAATCGAAGTTTCGATAACACTTTCACCTATAGTTACTCGAGATGGAATTATTACTACTTGTACGCTTTGGAACGTTATTGCTACTTTCGCGAGCAAGCCGAAGGAGACCTAGGTGGCGGGAAGTTTAGAAACTGGTACGACGGTGGTGTCAAATTTTTGGCAGATCAGCAGCAAAAGGACGGAAGTTTCAAAAAAACGCATGGCCTCACTAGCGAAGCGACTTCAACTGCGTTTGCCGTTTTGTTTTTGGTCCGCAGTAGCGAGATCATTAGCTTTCCGCCGGCTGAAGGCCAGACCAATGGAGCGATTGGTTTTTCGGAGGGAGTTTTAAGGCGAACAAAGAATGGAAAGATTGTTGACTCTCAAGCGGAACAGGACCTAGGTGCGATGATTGCACTACTGAAGGAAAATGAAAAGCTTAGTTCCGAGCAATTGGAGCGAATTAATGAGTCGCTCAAAAAACAGATCGTCGAGTTCCGAAACCAAGACGAAAAGTCCCGAGCTGAAGTTCAAGCATTTTTGCGTTCGATGGTCGGGGCCAGGAATTACTACCGGCGGTTGATTGCCGTTCGGTTTCTGGCCGGCGAGCAGGATATGGATAACGTTCCGGGTTTGATCTATGCGGTCTCGGATCCTGATTTCCGAATTGCTTATGAGGCTCACCAAGGCCTCAGACTGATAAGTCGTAAAATCGACTCCATGAAGCTCTCGAAGACAACTCGTGACAACGCTCGCCGTGACCCAGGTCCGCTCGAAAGAGATTCTCCTCAGATCGTGACGACGATGAGATCGGAGTTCAACTCGATGGAAAGACGATGGTCGGACTGGTTCTTAAAGATCAGGCCTAACGCACAGCTTTACAAACAAGATCGAGACGAAAATGAAGAGGTATCGCCATGAGTAGCGCAAATTCAGTTACGAGTCAGCCAATTCGAAGCGTCCAGATTAATACGTCGTGGCGAGATCGCGCGAATGCGATTCTGATCGCGAGCTTGGTAATGTTCGGATTTTTGTTCACCGTTTTGCTCACGGTTTGGTGGTTTCAAGAACCGCCGGTCTCACGTCGCATCATCGGCCGGACACCTCCGCCACCGCTCCCGCCGGTATTGCCACTGAAGGACGATGTCAATTTAGACTTGATCGAGTATGAAAGCTCTGCAGGAACTCCTTTGGAGGAATTGATTCAAACGGTGACCCCAAGTATCGAAAAGCTCTCCCATGCCACCGGTACGTTTGGTTACGGGGTCGGAACTGACCCCGGACTCGGTTGGGACCCGCGAACGACTCCGCCGCCTTCAATTGTTGGACCGCAGTGGAGTGTTGTCCAGAACGCAAGTGACTTAGCGAATTACCAACATAAGCTTGATTTCTTTGGAATTGAAATCGGTGCGGTCCATAAAACCCGTGATCAGGTTTGGCGAATTGCTAAGCTGTCGACAGAAAAAATCGTGACTGAGTCGAATCGTCGAGCAGAGTCTAGACATAGGTACTTTGTTAACCAGAAAAAACGATTACAACAGTGGGACCAGCAGACGATTGCGGATGCCGGCATCGACTTGCGAGATGTGATTGCAGTTCATTTTTACCCGGATGAGTTGGTCGCAAAAATGCAGCAATTGATCGAAACTAAGTACGGCGATCAGGCCAGCGACCTTCAAGAAGTAACCTTTAAGATCACCGGCACTGCTGGAGATCTTCATTTTGAAATTGACAACGTTAAGTTTGGTCATTCTGACTGATCGAGTAACCTTGGCCAAACCTCCATTTTAACATTCATCGTCTTAACTGAACGAAACAGAAGCGATCTCATGGGCACCGAATCTTCTTTGCGGTACAAACCGAAAATTAATGTCGAAACTAAATCGTCAATCTACGATCGCGTGAATGCGATTTTGATTGCGGCCTTGGTGATGTTCGGTTTTTTGTTTGCCGTGTTGTTTTTGATCTGGGTTACCACGGTCGTTGACTTTTCTGGTCCTTCTGGGATTCATGTCGAACTCACAGGTGAAACACCTGGTGAAGAAAAACCAAAGGGCGAAGCCGATGACGCAGAAGACCCAGGTGTGGAAGAATATCCTGAAGTTGAAACGCCTCAACTAGCAAACGCGTTAGAGGCGGTTGCTGATTCAGTATCTTCGATTCAAGGTGCCTTGGAGAAGCGTAGTGGTAGTGCCAAGCAGATGGGTAGGGGAAGTGGCTTCGGTTCGCGTGAAGGTGGAGGAAGCGGTGGCGATGGTATTCCAGAATACAAACGCTGGATCATCAACTATAGCGCCGCTGACACCGATACTTACGCCAAGCAGCTAAGCTTCTTTTCGATCGATATCGGTGTCGTTTCGGAATCCAAGCAGTCGATCAAACGTTTGGTTGATCCCGGGGGCGCAAGACGAGTCATCAGTTCAGATCGTAAGACTGAAGCGAAAAACATTTACTTTGTACACAAAAAACAGCGTTTCTTGGCTTGGGATCGCGCGTTGGCAGAGCGAGCGGCAATTGATACCAAAGCGGCATTGACCGTCCTGTTTTACAACGATCAAACTCGTCAAATCATTCGAGTTGTCGAAGCAACGAAGTTAAAGGAGCTGGGTAAAACGTTAGCGGACGTCAAAAATACGATCTTTAAGGTGGTCCCCTCCGGCAATGGATACAAGTTTGAGGTGACTGACATAATCTACCGTTAATGTCGCTGCCACTTTTGGGAGGTTAAGTTTAAGATATGGCCTTCTGCAATGACTGGGATTTTGCCAGATCGAGGAATTTCGATCTAGCTGGCCCCTTTGTATACTTATTGATTAACAGAGATCAAATCAAAATTTTAGGCAACCAACTTTTAGTTTGTTGAAGCATTAGGAAACAATGGATCAAGTATTCACAATTCTCGGTAACGCGATTTACGGCGTTATGTTTTTAATCGCACTCTGGGGTGCCTACTGTGTGGTTATGGTTTTTGCCCGTGTGCGGCAGAAGCAATTTACTAACGAAGAACAGCAGTCGCTGTTCTTGGAAGCCGTCGAGCAACCATTAGCTAATGGGGACTACGAAGCGGCGGCGGCAGTCTGTGAAGGCGATCGTCGAGCGACGTGTCAGTTGGCTCAATTAGCCATCGATAATCGTTCGCTTTCCTACAAGAAAGTGCAACAGCTCGTTGGCGATCGCTTTCAACGGGATGTCTTGCAGGATTTGGAGTACCGATTGAGCTGGGTTTATACCGTGATCAAGTCGGCGCCAATGATTGGGTTGTTGGGTACTGTTTTGGGTATGATGGCGGCGTTTGCGAAACTGGGTGATCCCAACGCAAAGGTCGTAGTATCGGAACTGGCCCAAGACATTCAATTCGCTTTGATCACAACTGCCTGTGGCCTAGCAATCGCGATTCCATTGGTACTGTGTACTGCATACATCAACGTGGCGATTCGCAAAATGGAAGATTTGGTTCAGTATGGTTTGAACCAGTTCTTGGAAGTTTTCAAAGAGTCTCGCGTTCGCTTCCCTAACAAATAATTCCCGAAACAACGTTTTTGTTTTCAAATGAACCAATACGGTAACTTGAGACCACTATATGTTCGCTGAATCAGCTGACGCAATTGAATTACCTAAACGCAAACGAAATGCGGACGATGGTGAATTGGATGTTACGCCAATGATCGACGTCACATTTCTGCTGCTGGCGTTTTTTGTTGTGGTTTCCAAAATGGATCCGCAAGCCAATGTACCGTTGCCGATCGCCAGCTATGGAGAATCAATCTCTGAAAAGGAAACCGTCACAATCATTGTGACGGTCGACGACTCAGGTAAAGAGCCCAAAATTTTCTTGGGCACTGGAATGGTCGACGAAGAGCTCGTACCCGGTGGCGATGAAGACGATCGGAAGCAGTTCATTGCTGACTATGTCGAAAGGGAACTAACGAATGACCCGGCTAAGAACGCGGTTCTGATTAAGGCCGCTGGAGATTGCAAAACTGGGATGGTGGAGTTCGTTAAAAAGGGCGTCGCCAAGTCCTCACTCGCTTCCGACCGCAAGGTCTACGTTGGTATTGAAGAGGAACAATAGGAATAGCCATGACCGATGAAGAAAACAACCCAAACGAAAATTCTCACCCTCATGAGTCGACGGCCAAGTTTGGCTTAAACGAGCCGACGGGGCAGTTTCAGGATCTTAAGGACCGACTCGACCGCGAGTCGGAACTTGCTGGAACAGGAACCGATGTTCACGACGATGTTCATACGCCCGCCGAAACCGACAGCGTCAAGTACAAGAACATGGGATGGAAGGGCATCGATGACGATGACGACGACGGGGGAGATGATGACGACGACGGTTACATGGGCAGGCCTAAAGAGCCAATTCCAGAAGACGAATTGGACATGACGCCGATGGTCGATGTGACGTTTTTGTTGTTGATTTTCTTTATGGTCACCGCGTCATTTACCCTTCAAAAGTCGCTTGAACAGAATCATGCGAAGTCAGAAGACCCAGCCCCCGAAGTGATCGATCCGCCAGACGACCCGCCAAACGATTTCGTCGAGATCTTGATCGATCAAACAAACACCTTTTACGTGACAACTCGATCCGACGACGAAGTCGAGTGCCCTAGTGATAGCGAAATGCGATCGAGAGTTCGAGATGCGATTAAGAATGACGGGGCGAGGCGATTAGTCATCATTGCTCACGTCGATTCACTGCATCGTAAAGTAATAACCGCGTGGGACACTGGGATCAGCAACAGTGATATTCAGGAAATTGATTTCCAAACCACCGAAGAAGACTACTGATCTTCGATCGACTTCCACTATTTGTAACCACGTACAACGATTACCCAATCCACTATATTTTTAGGTTTCCCGGTTAGCTTTTTCTGCCTAGGCTGCCTGAAACTAAGGAAACGAAACAAGAATGACACCGAGTCAGCTGTTAACCCGAATCGAAGCGCTTGGCTCTGTTGAGGCTAAGTACGTCGCCAAGATTCGTAAACAGATCGAAGATCCTGCGAAAGTCGTCAAAAGCAAGGCGATCGTCAAGTATCTATTAGGCAAAAGCCAGATCACGAAATCCGAGGCGAAAAAACTTCTAGCCCCACCGACCGAAGACGAGATCGTTGTGGTTGAACCAGCCGCGGATTTCGATTCGAGTGCATTGATCGATACCGGTGACTTCCAGACTCCGCCAGCTGAACCCATCGTTGAAGCGGTGGCAGAGCCCATCGCTGAACCCATCGTTGAGGCAGTTGCTGAACCCATCGTTGAGGCGGTAGCAGAGCCAATTGATTTGGACGCTACGATCATCGAACCGGGTCCTTTTGTGCCTGAAATCCCCGACCCCGCTGGCGGATTTAACAATGAACCTGCCTACGAACAAACTGCCTTCGACCAAACCGTTTACGATGAACCGGCTTTCGACGAACCGCCGGCTGCTCCGGCGAAAGAATATTCAGCGGTCGAGGCTTTTAAAGGTAAACGCGATCAAAAAGACCAGTTTAAAACCAAGTGGCTATTCATTGGCCCTGCCATTCTAGGTTTGCTGGGGATCGGTATCGCCCTCCTACAATTCGTTGTATTCTCGCAAAACGCCGAAGCGATGATTGAAGCGGCTAACGATGCACATGAACGTGGCAACTGGGGCGAAGCGATCCAGAGATGCGAGGATGTGATCAAGGATCACCCCAGCCATCAACAGGTTCCGTTAATGCGAGCCAAACGAGTTCAGTCGATTTTACGAAGTAAGTTCCATGCGAAATCTTACGGGGAAATGATTACGCAGGCCGATCTGTTATTGAAGCCACTGTCGGAAGAAGAAGACACAAAGATCGATGTCATTCGAGCTGACATGTCCGTAATCTTGCCGCGTGGTTTGGACGAAATCGCCTCCAAGACCGCCAAGGAGATGGTCGTTAACGCAAACAATGACGTCGCAACGATGGAAGCGGAATTGTCGAAGATGATGGAATACAAAACGGTCATCGATAATCGGGTTTACGTCTCTGAATCAGAACGTAGGAAACAAGGTCTTGCCGAAGTCTTGTCACGAATCGATAACAACATCAACTTAATCAAGGGCTTGATCGACAAAGAAAAAGATTACAAAAGCTCGCTGGTTGAAATTGAAGAGTTACGAACTCAAGACAAAACCGACGAAGCGTTCAATAATTACCGTGTCCTAACTCGGAATCACCCCGACTTGGCCGCACGGAAACCACTCAGTGATTTGATGCTGAGCATCAGCAAAAAAGAAAGCGAGCTGGTTAAGCCGATTCAGCTCGACTTAGAACCGAAGACGACTTGGCGTCCTAGCATCATCAATCAGTCGATCGTGCTTTCGGCCACCTCCGGAGATGAGATTTCATCGCTTGAGGGGGAAGTCATCCCGGTTGTCGTTGATGGATCAGCCTTTGGATTTAACGCCGCGGACGGTTCGTTGGTTTGGCGACGCTTTGTCGGGCAACAAACTACCATGTTGCCAGTGACTCTCAATGCTGAGCGTACGTTGATCGTCAGTCAGCAAGATAACGATTTGATTTGCGTCGAAACGGCGACTGGAGAACTAATTTGGCGACAAGAGTTTGGTGAAGCGATTCGATCTCCTGTCGTTGGACCTAATGCAAAGTTTTTAGTCGTTTCCACCGATTCTGGGAAAGTGATTCAATTGGACGCAGCGACAGGTGCGGTTCAACTCGCAACTCAGTTGCCGCAATCCACTGGCCCAAGTGCCTTGGTGAGCACAACTGATCCGATTGTTTACCAAGTGGGCAAGTACTCGAACTTGTATGTTTTGAATCAACAAGATTATTCTTGTCTTGAAGTCTATTCGCTGGGGCATTACGAAGACTCAATTGTTGCCCCGCCAATTCTGTGGTCAGGCTACATTCTGGTTGCAGTCAATGGCGGTACTTCTTGTGACTTACATGTTTTCAAACCTCAAAAGAACGGGACCGATTTGGTTCGCGTTCAATTGATTCAACGCGTGTTGCGTACTCCGATGTCGCTACCGTTTATTAGAGCCGGTAGCGTACAGTTAATGGCTGGAGAAAACGGAGACATTGCGATGTTGTCGATTGACCCAACGAATGATTTTGAGCCGATTGCCAACGATCCCAACCAAGGCGTCGGTGATTCCAGTGGGCCTCGCCCGCTGGTATCCGCTGGGGGGAGTAATGTTTGGGTGGCGGCTGACGGAATTGTGCACGCGCGAGTCTCGCGAAACCAAGGCACGATCGAACGTGTAACAACCAAGCAAACCGGCGATCAGTTTCTCATGGCCGCTCAAAGGCTGGACAACTACGTATTCCACGTTCATCGTCGCAAAGATTCCGGCATGTTGACGGCTGCTTTAGCAAACGCCAAGGATTTAGAAGCGGTCTGGAAAACGGACTTTAGTGGCGAAGTCGCAGGCTTGGTCGCGTCAGACAACGCTTTATCTGCGATCTCCAATCAAGGCGACTATTACCCTCTGAGCAATGAAGCGTTGTCTTCAGGAAAAGCTATTCCGGATCAGTCGGCAAGTACGGTAGTTGAAAACCTCCAGTTTAACGATCTGGTGCAGTTTGATGAAACCTTTGCGGTCGTCGGCCCAATTGGAGACCGAGCAATCGTCAAACTAGCGGGTGAGGATAAAGCGCGACCGCGTGGAGCGGACATGGTGTTCTTTGATGGTGAAAAACTAAAATTAATGAAGCTGGTTGCACCGGCCAACGTGCCTGCGTGCCCACCGATGAAGCTTGGATCGGATTTGATTATCGCCTCCTCCACCGGATACGTCGCTCGAATCAATCCTAAAAACAGCCTCATGGTAGGAACACCGTTTCAACCTGCGATTACACCTGATTCGGTAATCAACTGGTTGCCACCGGTCGAAATGGGATCGGATCAGTTGGCGATTGCGATGGGAGAATCAGTGGGTGAACCGAACAAACTGTTTGTGCTTTCGGTTGCCGATCAAAGACGAATTTCAAAAGTGGCTGAAGTTGAATCAGATCTCCCGTTCAAAGGCGAACTGAACGTTCTTGGCGACTCAATATTAGCTGTTTTGAGTGGTGGCCGAGCCGATTCGTTGGCGACCTTCGCTGGAGATTCCCTGACCAAATCGAACGATGTTAAGCTTGACGGCGCCGTAGTAGCTGGGCCTTGGAAAGTAGGTGATGACCTGTTGGTCAAGCTCGACAATGACAAGCTCTATATGTTTGGCAGCGACCTAACGCCCAAGTGGACAATGGACTCACCTAATGTCCAATTCGCCGGGCCGCCAAAATTGGTGGACGGCCAACTGATGCTGTGCCTTAAGTCTGGCAAAGTTGATTTCGTGAATCCTTCCACAGGCGAGCGTGCCAGTGGATTCGATTTACGGCAACCAATCGTCGGCCAGCCTGTCACAATCGGAGAGCAAATGTTCTTCAGTGGTGGTGATGGAACAGTGCATGTCATTAATGTGTCTCGATAGGCAGGCTGCTAATTTACGATCTCACGCGGCGCTGTCGCATTTTCAATCATCACTTTTTATCGATTACTAGCATGACTTATCCGTCGCCGCATCAATCGAATTTACTTCTTCGAACCACCTCGGCTGTTTTGTCGGTTGCAATTGGAATCGCATTGGCGACTTCCTGCTCTCCCGTTAACGCGCAGTGGCTAAAGAAAGGTAAAAAAGAGCTGCCTTCGCCATTGGTTGACAGCGAACCATTTGACTTGATCATTCTGAATGACAGGGCGGACAACGCGATTTTGAAAGTAAAACCGCTAGGCGAACGACTGCCTGATTTTCCTTTGTCGGCCGACGGGAAGGTTGTGTTCGAACTGTTTGCCGATTTTGACGAACGATTGGACGTTCCTCATAGAAGCATTCAAGAGATTCAAACCTTTAGCGATTTACTGCTAGCCGAAGCAGAAAAATTAGTTGTCCAGGAAAAGTACAGTAAGGCGTTTCGTACTTTGTTGTACTTGTACGACAATGGTAGTGAAGACGACAAGAAGGTGGTCGACATCATGCGTTCTTGCATGTTCTTGGACGCCACACAAAGATTTAAAGAAAAGAAATACGAACAGTCGCTTTCGACCTATGAAGATATTTACTCAAGCGATCCTAATTTCCCGCTAGAGGGTTTTGATGAAGAACTGATCGACGTAATCATGCTTTGCTACGATGGTATCATCAAGCAACGATTTGAGGCCGGCAAGTACTCGACCGTTCGAAATAATGTTGCAACCGTTGCCAATCAATACCCGAACGAAGCCGAGGCTTTGATCAAGCGTTGGAATAAGGTCTTCTTGGACAAAAGTGATGAACTACTCGAAGAGTCCAAGCAATACGCTCAACAAGGAAAAGGCCGGCTGGCAAATCAATACGCTCGATTTGCCGACCAAATGGTGCCCAACCGCCCAGAAGTGCTTGAGCACCAGCGAGATTTAAGAGGGCGGTTTCCGATGGTAATCGTTGGCGTTAGCCAGCCTGGTGGCGATAGTGACCCATCGCGAATCGACCACTTGGGATCACGTCGTACAGGCCGATTGGTCAAACGCCGAATCCTTGAACTGGTAGGTCTTTCGGACGAAGGCGGCCGCTATGAGTTTCTCAACGGAACGATGACGCGTGCTGACGACGCCGGGATGCGATACACTTTCGAAATTGATCAACGGCGAAAGTTCGGCGTGCCACCGATCAACGCATTTGAACTATCGTCTCGTTTACTAAGCCGTGCACAAGCCGGTTCGCCTAACTACAGCAGCAACTGGGCGAAGGTCGTTGATCGCGTGTTTGTTGAAGATGAAAGCAAGGTCAGCTTTACGCTGAAGTCCCCGTTTGTGCGACCAGAAGCGTTGTTGGGAATGACCTATCAAGACTCGGCGACCGCCTTTGACGGACCCTATGTACAGACCAGCCAAGCCGACGACATTACGACCTTTGAAGTAAACCCCGCTTATGTATCTGAGGGAACAAACCAACACCCGGTGATTGTTGAACAACTTTTTGGTTCAGCATCAGAAGCAGTGGACGAACTAATTCAAGGAAATATCGATGTCGTGGATCGCGTGTCGATCGGTGACGTCGAGCGTCTGAAAGAGAATCCTAAGATTGGTGTTCGTCCTTACGCGTTACCAACGGTCCACCTTCTGATTCCAAAAATTCGTAGCGAAGAACTCGGCGAAGACCTGTACTTTCGGTCGGGTTTGTCACATTTAATTGATCGGAATTTAGTTGTTAACGACGTGATCTGTAATGGTAATTTAATTGATGGTTGTACGCCCATTAGCGGGCCATTTCCATTGGGTACGGCGGATAACGATCAAATCTCATACGGTTACGATGTAAAATCTAACCCGATTGCTTTCAACGAAGCATTGGGAGGTGTACTAACTGACTTGTCGATGCAGCCCAAACCACCCAAACGCGAAATAAGATTAAAGGCACCAAGCCTAACGATTGCTCACCCGCAGAGCAGTGTCGCTGCCAACGCTTGCAATGCGATCGCCCGCACATGGACTCAAGCTGGCTTCCCCACCGAGACAAGACCGTTAAAGCCAGGTGAATCGATTCCCGAAGATCCTAACTGGGATTTTCTGTACATGGAAATCGCCATCGAAGAACCGCTTGCCGATGCGCGAAAGCTGATTGGTAGCAGTGGAGTAGCGACGGATGTAAGTGCTCCGATTGAACAGACGCTTCGCAGGCTTGACTACGCTCGCAGTTGGCGGTCGGCATGTGCTGATTTACGACGTCTACACCGACAGATTCGCGTAGACCTGTCAGTCATTCCGCTATGGCAAGTAACCGAGTTTTACGCGTTCCGCAACTCAGCTCGCAATTTAGGCCGCGATATCATTCATTTGTATCAAAACGTCGATCGATGGAAAATCGATCCGTCGGCAATTGGGGAAAAATAAAATGATCCGATCGATGTTCAAACGTTTTGCGAAATCATTGTTGCTTCTAACAATTGTCAACCTATGGCTTGTCCCGGAAAATTGTTCGCTGGCGTGGCAGTCTGCCGCAAAACCTGCAGGCAATGACAGCAAGGGAGTCAAAGAAGATCAAGCTGTCGACCAAGACGATGACACGCCGCGTCCCTTGGCGCCTTGGGAAAAGTTTGTTCCCGACGTAGCCAGCATGGACTTAGCGGGTACTGAAAACCGCGCTTGGGAGTATCGACCTTACAAAGTCGCCTGCTGGTTTTGTTTAGATGGTTCTCCACGAGCCAACTCGCTCTACCCCAAAATCGCACGAGAAATTGCTGATCGCTCGGAGCTTTTGGACGCCAGTGGCTGGACACTCGCTATCGGTCAAGCACCGGCTAAGTATCGCAATCAGTTTTTGAAGTTCATTACCACCCCCGACCGTTGCGTGGGCTTTACCGAACATGAAGTTTTGGATGAGTACGACAAAGTAATGATCGTATGCTTAAGTGACCAAGCTTCACAAATCAAAGCGACTGTTCGAGAGTTCGATGTGCAGACTCAGCAATGGGGGCCAATCAACAACCAAAAAATTCCTTTCGGTCGATCTGCTGGTCAACAGTTGATGAACGCGATTGCCAGTTCTTTTATGCCTTTGGCTCAGATTGAACGTGTCACCGCAATTGAAATGGACGTTAATGGCAAGAAGCAAATGAAGGATGAAGTACTGATGCAGCTTCGTGCCGTAAGGAGCTGTATCACGACCGAACTAACCGAGATGACAATCCTAGCCGACCCTGAAGAAGGTGGCTCGGGGTCTGACGCTGGAACCAATGGTGAAGGAGCGGCCGAACAATCCACAGGTGAAGCGGAAGCGGTAGCTCTGGAACCGACTTACAAACAATACGAAATCACCAGTGTTCCAGCCGCCAATTCACCAGCCTTCATCCGGAAATCGGATTTATTTCTGCCCGTGATTCGGCGCACCGATCGCGCTGGAAAGCTTACCGGGCTGGAGCCACTTGAGTTTACTTTTCTGACCGTCGACAAGCAGGAAGGTGCCGAAGTGCGTGCCTCCATCCAATCGACCGGACGCAACCCATTGGGACAGCGAAAAAGTAGGAAGGCCAAGAAACTTGCGTTAGTTATTCGTCCGCCACAAAACTCCACGACATTGCAACTACTCTCTCGAGAGAAGCAGCCGATCCCGATGGAGGGCTTCACGATCAAAGAAGTACCCGTCGGAGCCCCTCCATCGGTGACCGGAGTTCCAATTGGTCGCAGTGACTACCAGGGTAAATTTCAAGTTATGCCTTCAGATAGTGGGATGCGTGTTTTGGTGATTAGTCGTGGCGGTCGAAACCTGATGAAGCTGCCAATCGTACCGGGACTTTACGAATCCGTTGCAACCAAGTTGCCTAACGATGAAGTCCGATTGTACTCGCATGGCGTTTTCAAAGGCTTTGAAACTGAAATACTCGGCTTGATCATCCAGCGACAAGTCGTACGGGCCAATCTTGAAAAAGCGATCGAAAAGAAGCTCCGGAAAGATGCAGAAAAGTACATACGTGAGCTTCGAGAGTTGGAGAGTTTGGAGCAATTTCGAGAGCGTTTCCGTGCGGCGGTAAATGAGTTAAAAAACCAAACGTCGGATAAGCGGGAGCTAAAATACATCGAACTCCGGTTTACGTCGTTAAATCAATTGATCGGCAAAACGATTGAGGCTGAAAGCTTGATTCACTACGACAAAGAAACCAAGGAGTATGGTAAAAGTTATCAAGATCAGATATTTGATTTACCGAGAGCCAAAAAAGAAGCGACCCCCAAAGGATGAGCAGTAAACGGATTGGAATATTCTGTAGCGGTGGCGACGCTCCAGGTATGAACGCCTGCGTCCGTGGAGCCGTGCGAACAGCAACTGCCTTAGGCCACGAAGTTGTGGGGATCATGCGTGGCTACCAAGGACTGATCAATCGTAGTTTTTGGCGTGACCCAAGTGGTGAAGAGCTGCTGACGTCGTTTCGCGTCGCCAGTTGGGCCGGACATGGGGGTGCTCATTTACGAAGCAGCCGCAGTGAAGAATTTCGCACTCCTGAAGGCCGGCAGCGAGCGGTCCAGGTTTTGAAAGAAAACAAAATTGATGCGTTGATCGCAGTCGGCGGCAATGGAACGATCGCTGGTGCAATCGCATTATCTGAAATTTGGGATGGTCAGATTGTGGCTTGCCCCGGCACGATCGACAACGATCTTTACGGCACCGATTACACGATCGGATTTTCGACCGCGGTTGAAACGGCCGTCGAAGCCGTCGACCGAATTCGTGATACCGCGTCCAGTCACGACCGAATGTTTTTGGTCGAAGTCATGGGACGACACAGCGGATACATCGCCCTGTACACCGCGTTGGCTAGTGGTGCGGACGTGGTAGCGATTCCGGAAACCGACACCAACTTTCCAGAGATCGTCGATCATCTAAAACGGCTCAAGGCCAATGGCCGAATGATGGCGATCATGATCGTGGCCGAAGGCGACGAAAAAGGCGGCGCGGTTGCGATCAATCAGCAACTGCAAGAGTACGATTGCCCCTTCTCAACTCGGACGATCGTCTTAGGGCACCTACAGCGAGGTGGAACGCCCACGCCCGAAGATCGCCGTCGAGCCACCCAAATGGGCGCCGGAGCGGTCAACGCAATCATCGCTGGCAAGACAGGAGTGATGGTCGGTACCGCAGATGATGACACGATCCTGACGCCGTTGTTAGAGGCCATTAGGGCCCATCGTCCCGTACCGGATTCGTTGCTGAAGTTACTCGGGCAGATTCAACTTTAGGCTGGAGACTGAAGGCTGGAGCCACAAAAAAACGGCGACCGATTGGTCGCCGTTGAGTTTCTATCACAGTAACTGACGTTACATCGAAAATTCCTTCGCATTTTGCCAAGGCTGTTCTCGCATGAATCGCTCCGTTGCAGGCAACGATGCGTAAACAATTTGCTGCCCGTCGCGAATCACTTGGCCTTCGAAGTTCTTCGACATCGCGGTCAAGATCTCCAGACCAACCTGAGTCTCCTCCTTCGTCAACCGAAGTTCTTGGTCCAACAGATTTCGAACCGTACCCCGAGCACGCTCGTCTTCTTGTTCAGCAATCTGCGAGATGATCGACTCGAGTTCGTCTAAGCTGCAAATTTCCGCCGGAAACAGATTCTCGTTAGAATCTTGCTTGCTCGTGCCGCTATTGGCTTTGGCGAACTCAATCGCCAACGAACCATAGCATTCACGAATCAGGCTAGGCCAAATGCTGGTCCAATAGCCGTGAGACGGCGCCCGCTCGATACCAACCACGCGGTTGTCGATCAAAACAATCGCACCAATTTGGTTGGGGACGCTTTCAAATTCAGCAACGAACTCGTCCAGTTCCTTTTTGAAGGACTTCAAAAAGTATTCCAGGTGCCCTTCGGCCTTGACGCCTAAACGCTGGTTGAAGGCAGCAATGTGATTCCACAACTTTGAATAGTCTTTTGCTTTGCGAATCGACAGTGCCTTGCTACGCAGCGTGTGCGGCAGGATCATCATGCGATAATCTCCATTGCTGATAAAACCGCCTTGAGCTGCTTGGATGCACATCGCCGTTTGGTAGGAACGTTCACAGCCGGCGCCAACAACACCCGCATGAGCCATCGCATGGTCTTGTGCTTTTTGTTTGACCACGTAGCCGGCATGGCAAGGCACGATCAAGACGCTTTTCGAGTCGTTCTTGAAACCAAGGGTACCGTAGCTGGTCGTATTTACTTTCGCGCCGACTTGCACCGGCGATACGAATCGGTCGTCAGAGAGTTCGCTGACAAGCGGAATCACTTGCATATAGCCGACGCTCTGCAGACGGCCTGTTTGGCAACCGCGCAAGGTTTCTCGGACGGTAACAGTATTAGGTTCAGGTCGCTTAAACATCTGAGCCACTCCTCTTATAAAACATCAAAAAATGAAATTGACCGCCGCCAAAAATGACGACGGCCAACCACCCCAACCGGGTTTTCATTCCCCGATCCAATTAACAGCGGCAACGTTAGTTGACGCCTGCACCAACAATCGCCTTGGCGTTGGCACCGGCTTCGATAATGGCCGGCGGCGCCGAAACTTGGCCAATCAACGGCCGGCTCATTACCGACAACGCTTCAAGACCACGATCCAAATCCGATGCCAACAGGACTTTAACCAGCCCCAAACCTAATGACTCGGTTCGGTTGACCGGCATCGCGGTCACCGCTGGCGACAACACTCGAACGCCCTTGCTTTCGGATGCCAACACAGGTGACATTTGAATCACCGGCGTGTTGATTCCCATTTCGGCGATGGCTGCCATGGTTTGCGAAAACCGACCTGCCGGTGCATTTTCGTAACCATCGGTTAACACAAAAACCGCCTCAGGCTCGTCCTTCAGCAATCGCACCAAGTGGATCGACATCGAAGTATCACCGCTGGTCTGAATCAGCTGACCCAGAGCAGACGTTTGACCATGACTCGTAACCACGGTGACATTATCTGCCACTTCCGTCAGCAAGTCTCGCATCGCCAATGCGGTTGCGATTGGACGATGAGCCTGCGAAGCGACACCTTGCATTGATTGTGAGGCGTCGATCAACACACCGATTCGTTGGTAGTGCAACGGCAGTTGCTTGGCGACCTTTTCCGCATTGACCTTCAATGCTGCTAGGATCGGTTCGGTCATGCCGGTTTCGTACGCGTGAACGTACAGCTTTACCGAATCGTACCGAGTTGGATCGAAATCGACTTCAACGTTGGCTGCCTTTGCGGTTCGTTGAACTGCGATCTTTTGACCGACCGTCAGTTGCTTTTTGGAAAGCTCCAGAACTTCGGCTGAAGTTCGCGACGCGTGATAGCGACTACGGATACCTTCCATCGTTTCAACCGGAAGCGAAGCACCTCGTTCAAACTTAACCTTGGCGTCGCGGTAATCAACAAGTCGAGTCAACGTCAGGCCAGTTTCCTGGCCCATGATGAATCGCACGCATTGTTCAACCGCTGACGGGTTTCCCGAGGTAAACCGAGTCAACTTCTTATGAACGATCGCGGCTTCACGAGAGGTACGAGCAACAGTTGGCTTGGACAAGATCTTCGCCAGGATGCTGGTCATTCGTTGCCCCCACGCATGCGTCAAAGCAATCCGAAGCTTAGTACGGTACTTGACCGCCCAGAACTCGAGTCGTTCGGCATCAAGCAACTTGGTTAGGATCAATCGCTTGATGGCACCCGAGTTGATTTTTGCTTTACGAATCATAATGAATAGCTTTAGCATCCGCTGTGTTGGCAACGCATCGACGATTCGACCAACAACCGCTTGTTCGTAATCCGCTTGGGCTAGGCTGTCAGGACGACGGTTTGACAGCAGGTTAATCACAGCCAGTTGTCGATTAAAGTCGTTGACGCCTGGAAGTGAAACCGCCATCGCATACAGATCGCGGTTAAGAGCCATTAGATCTTGGTGAGCCGTTTCGATTAGCTTGCGTTGTTCTTCCTTTGAGTTGTAGAACGTTCCGCGACCGGTACCAATGGTAGCGGCATCAATGAAATTGCAAACCTTCGCCGGCACCAACGCTCGTTGTTGGTCTGACAACTGCGAAGCCGCAAAAACGAATGGTCGTTGGTTCGTAGACAAAGATTGCATCAGGAACTCCTCACAAAAAAACAACTCACCGTCGGCAGTGACGGGTCTTGTTTGAAAACCCGGATGAATGAGTAGGTCAGTTTCTCACGTAGGGCGAACCCATACGTTCTTCAGAGTAATAGTCTGACGCTTTGGTAATAAGCTAACTGTACTGACTTACGAGTATCCGGGAGAATGGTGCGCGATTTTTTGATCGCGACTTATTGGATTGAAAAATCGCTTGAGCGAGGCAACCAGTCATGGTTTGGGCGTAGGATTCGAACCTACAACAATCAGTTGCATAAACTGAGGCTCTAACCAATTGAGCTAGCTGAAATAACAGGCAAGTGCTCAAGCGATGGAAGTAAGTCACTCGAGGCCCCGAATGGTTCGCGGCTACTAGTTAGAAAAGAGAATAATTCCTAAAGGGGAATTATGGCGAGTTAGAAGGACAGTGCTGCAGGGATGGAAGCACCAAGGCCGCCTATGAAGAATCGGGGTCGTTGCTGAGTTTGCCTAGACGGTGTCATTTTGGCCGGCGCAAACGCCGTCGCCTCCCGGCTTGTCGTTAAACTACAAGACAGTCCGGCGCCACCGTTAGCGCTGAGGCTGCGCCGGATCGCTTTGGCCGGCAACCGAGACGACTGGCTGAATTGGCTGGCCGGGATTCCTTGGGCCACCGACCAAAACAGAGATTCCAGGCCGAGAATTAACGTCTGTAAATTTTTGCTGCACAGGAGCTGCAGAAGACGCAACCGCTGGTGATTTCGAGGCTCGTACCAGTTGACGCTGTGAACCGTTTATCGCTGGAGCAGATCGACCGATCATGCCCGGAGAAACGACCGGCTGCAACTTACGTTGCTTCGGAGCCGAACCCAATTGTGGTTTGGCGACTTGAACCCGTGGAGCACGTACGGCAACTCGCTGTGTTGCTGGTTGTTTTGCTGCTTGCTGGTTCGCTGCAGAAACGCGAGTTGGCGCTGTCCCTGGGTACATCCGTAGATTTTTATCATTGGCTCGAGCATAAACCTTATCGACGACTTTCTCAAACTCTTTGCGAACTTGCGTGTTGATTTGAAGTTTTCTACCCATACCTTTTACGCCCGGTCCGTTGGCGCGAGTGGATTGATTCAAACGCTGGACGAATTTCAACGATTCGCTGAAGTTGTGATCTGCCGTTGTTCCTACCAATGGTTGTATCGTTCGCGTGATCAAAGACGCGGTCGCATTGTCAACTCGCAAATAGATATCCAATACGTTCGTAAGTTCGTATCCAGTGGCGGTTTCTTTGGATTGGGTTTGCAAAACGATCACGCAACGGCCGGATAATTTTTGTTTGAGTAATGGCCCGGTATAGCTTCCGTTTCCGTAGAAGACATGTAGCCGGTCGTTCCCGTAGATTAATTCCAAATCGCTGATCGTGCCGGCTCCGTCATTCGTTTTGACAGAAAACGGCCCCGTCCGTTCAGTTGACATTTGCGTGACGCCCATCAACTGCCAAATACTGACAATCAGTTCGGGCTTGCGGACCAACAGCCGAAAGTACTCGGGGTCGGCGTCGATTGTTTCAACTGGAAGGCGTCGGTAAAAACTCGTGTGGTCGACGACGTCTTTGATGCGTTTTCGAGCCTGCGCATTGATCTGGTTGAAAGGAATTGCTTTAATCCCAGCAGCGCGGTAGCTGCGATGACTGGATCCGGTTGGCTTTTTGGGCGTCGCTTGCGCTGCAGCCGGTTGGCAATGGATTGCGAAAAGAAGCCCCACAAGTACCAAGTTCAACCCAAAAAACCAGCTGATTTGCTTTAGGTTTTGTTGAAAATGTTGTTCGAGTAAGCTACTCATAAATCATCCAGTTTGGAATCTCTTGCCATCGATCAAGTTATGACCACTGTCAGATCATTAATCGGACCTCGATTAAATGCCCGTGTAGGTAAACCGGTACAGTTTGAAGGCAAAAGAAATTCAGCGTCGGAATTTTGTCCGCAGTTCCCGCAGCTTAACAGCCTTTTGCTGTCGGTTCTTGATAGCACTCGGTCAATGTTTACGCTAAATTAATGTCGTCCAGAGTTGAGGTATCGCGGGGAAATCCCCAAATTTATGGGGCATAGACGGTAGATTTCGTCTAAAACAGGATATACAACGCTGGCGTTAAGGCTGGTATTTAGCACCCACCGAGAAGTATTTGTCCATGGATTCAGAATCTCCTAACGAACCAATTGAAGAGTCGCTTGAAACGACTGAGCCAATCGAGGTTGCCGAAGTAGTTGAAGACGCCGAAGTAGTTGATGTTGCCGAAGTAGTTGAATCGAGTAACGTCGAGGAGGTTGGACGATATGCCGAATCGGCTGAAGCTACTAAAGAGTTCCAGCCCATGGTCAACCACCAGCTTCCGCCACAATTTCAAAACGTCGCTGCCAAAGGTGGCGCGGTTGGGGCTTTAGTACTGGGGTGCCTGGCGGTCTTTGGGGCCTTCGTTACCCAGTGGAGCCTTTTCAACGCAGTCGTCGGGCTAATGCTTGGCCTGTGGGGGCTCAGCTCAAACATGTCACGAACCGCTATCGTGGGAATTGTTCTGTGCGGTATCGGTTTTATGTTGTGTGTCACCGTTCCGACATTATTTTAATCTTAAGGCGCCGTTGGTTGGGCGATCGCCCGTATGTCATACAGCGCCTTTCCGTCCTGGGTAAAATGCCCTGCCTTGCGTTGCATCGCCGCCCGCGCTCCTTCGCTTGATTCGCCTTCGGTTAGGTGAATATTGAACCGGCTGAGCATTCCACCGGTAACAAGCTCATAGTTCGAAAGCGCCAAGTTGTAATCGATGATTGCTCGATGCACATTGCTTTCGGATGTCGCCAAGCGTTGCTCTGCATCCAACAAAAAGAACACTTGGTCTTGGCCTTCTTCGACACGTTTTCGCTTTGGTTCGATTTCCTCTTCCGCCGCAATCCGATTGTTCACCGCTACCTTCACATTCGCCATCGCGCGATCAACTTCCGTGTAAGCCGCGTTTAGGTCCAATAGTAATTGGCGCTGCTGTTCTTCCAACAAAGCTCGCTCGCGTGACACATTGAGTTCGGCGTTACGAATGGCAACATGGCCTTGGCGGTTACCAATGGCACCGTTGAGCTCGAGTCCTAACTGCCAGTCATCCAAGTCACCACTTAACAAAACGTCGAACGCACTTCCGTTGGGACGCGACCTACTGCCGAACAGATTGTCGCCAAAGCCTCGGAAGCCGTACTGACCAACGAGGTCAAACCGCCAGCGATTTAGCGCTTTGGCCGCGATCAGCTCTAGCTCGCGTTGCCGAACGGTCCATTTCTGCCGTCGCAATTCGACTCGGCGATCAAGCGTCTTTTGCTGGGCTTCTTCCCAGTCGTAAACAACTGGAGCAACCGTCGGCTCGGTTGAGGGCCGGATCAAACTACCGTCGCTGCCGACGATTCCCATCAGGCGACGCAAGTTGCGTTCGGCGCCTAAAACGCCAAGCTGCCCGTTGGACGTGCCTGCGAATGCGTTTTGGGCCTGGCTTTTGAAAGTAAAGAATTGTTGTCTCGCGAGGGCTTCATCGTCCGGACGGCCGACTTCGTTTTCATAGCGTAGTTGGCGGTTTTCCCAAGTTTCTCTGGCTGCATTTCTCGCTTCGATTTTTGTATCAAAATCTCGGTAGGCAAAATATAGCTCCCAGTAGTTAGCTTCCACACTGGCTACTAGGTCTCTCACTGCGGCTTCAAAGTCCGCCAAAGAAATGTCTGTTCGAATCCGGCCAATCAAGACGCCGTTGTAGTTGCCTATAACGGCATTAGGGCCAGCGATTCGATTTACCAACGTTCCGCGTCCACGGGCCAAGGGCTGACGAAACTCCAGTTGATTTACAATGTCGTAGCTGCTTCCGAACGTATTGGCGGGAGAGTTTGAGCGGTTGTAGTCGGTGATACTGCGAGCGGTAAAACTGGTACCGGCCGCAGTTTGCTTGGAAATTCCAAAATTGAAGTTACCAACATTTGAGACCAAGTTTTCCGCACCACCGCCAAAGAACAGGTTGTTAAACCTGCGTTCGCTACGGTCGTACAAGAATCCGCCGTTAAACTGAGCATCAAAGGCACTCAACGCAGCCTCGACACCGCCAGCGCTGGTTTCCGCCAATGCGGGATCGTACAGAGTCGTTGTTGCCGCAGGTGAGTTCACCACTACACCGCCAAGTTTTTGCATGACTTCGCTATTGGCAAGCGCGGTCGCGACACACTCGTCGAGCGTCATTTCTCGCGGCTGGATCGAATCGAAGTTCGACAACGTCACCGGCGCGGGAGAGTGCAATCGCTCGACTGGCTGTTGATCGCTAACCGAAGACGGTTGCGGGTACGCAATTCGGGTCGTTTGATTGTCGCAAGCAATACCGCAGCTTTGACTGTCAAATTTAATTGCTCGGGGGCTCGAAGCGCATCCCGTCCAGCAAAGCGTGATGACAGCCAACAACGAGGCACCAACTAAACTAACTGCAGTGGAGGTTCGTTGACTTTGCAGGGACGGCATGGTGATACGGTGGATTTGGGTTGCTAACAAATCGCCCATAGGATTGGACTTTTCCTCATAATCGGAACCTGAGAATCGTTTCAACGATAAAAATCCGAATGAAGCAATTACCTTCGCCAACGCCGATTATCCGTATAACCAGCAGGTCTTCCCTATCCGGAAAATCTTAACAAGTCGCGGCAAGCCCGGGCGGATTCGCAGCAGCTGCAAGAAGCCGGCGATAGCGTTGTTTCCGTGCCGCGTTCACCCGTATTGGACCATTCACTTCGTGAACCATGTTCAAATCTCCTGCCGTAATAATTGGTTTTCCCGGAATCACGGCATAATTTCATTCAATGAAAACCAAGTTTGTAGTGTTAAAAGACGCAATTTAACAAAAGCTTGCGTTTATACTAATCCACTTAGCAGAAACTCAGTCAAGCACCTTTGGAAACCACCGTGACATCGCCATCGAATTCTAATGCTCAAGACGTAAACAAATTTATCAGCGACATCCGTAAACGAGTCGCAACCGTAGTGGTGGGACAAGACGTCGTGGTTGAGCGAACCTTGATCGCACTGATGACCGGCGGCCACCTGCTGCTACAGGGTGTACCGGGACTGGCTAAAACGTTGTTGGTTTCGGTGTTGTCGAAAACCGTTGCGTTGGAGTTTTCAAGGATCCAGTTCACGATCGACTTGTTGCCTTCTGATATTTTGGGCAGTGAAATTTTGGACCAACGAACTAACGAGTTCAAAATTTTGAAGGGCCCGATTTTTACCAACTTGTTGCTGGCAGACGAAATCAACCGTGCCGCACCGAAAGTGCAAGGTGCTTTGCTGGAAGCAATGCAGGAACGCAAGATTACTCTTGGCGGTGAAAACTTTAGCCTGCCGACTCCGTTCCTAGTGATCGCGACGCAGAACCCGATCGAACAAAGTGGTACATTCGAGTTGCCTGAAGCACAGCTTGACCGCTTCATGCTCTGCCACCGCTTGACCTATCCGACTCCCGACGAAGAAAAAGAGGTGCTCCGCCGGAACGCTGCATTGGGAATTCGCAAGGAAGAAAAAGGCGCTGTCGCCCGAACTGAGTTCGACTTACTATCTAACGAACCCGTCGGTTCCGAAGGTGATCTGGTTAAAGCAATGCAAGCCGTGCAGGACATTCACATCAGTGACGTGTTTATCGACCATGTGGTTGAGTTGGTCAATCGAACGCGTGTCCATCCGGCATTGGAAGTCGGTTGTAGCCCGCGTGCAGGTATCTCATTGCTGAAAGCTTCGCGAGCACGGGCGTTGATTCACGGACGCGATTTTGTGGTTCCCGAAGACATGTACGCGTTGGCCGAAGATATTATCTTGCATCGTATTCGTTTGAATTACGAAGCTTTGGCCGATGGTCTGACCGGACCAAGTGTGCTGGAAGGAATTTTGAACGAGATGGGGCTGACCGCAGCGACGGTTTAATATGGATTATCAGCTCGAAAAATCAGACCCGCTGGACTCGCGTCAGTTTGAAATTGCCGTCAAGTCGTTAGCGGACAGCCTTAGTTACGGTACAGACGCGTCGCCATTTTTAGGCAGCGGCACCGACTACGTGCAGTCACGACTGTACCAGCCCGGCGATCCCATTCGGTCGATCGACTGGCGGATTACCGCTCGTACTAACAAGTACCACGTGAAAGAGTTCGAAACGCCCAAGCGAATGCCATGTTACATTTTGTTAGACACATCGGCATCTATGACCGTCAGCTCTATCAAGCAAAGTAAGTACTCGGCAGGCGTTTTTATCGCTGGCGGAATCGCGTTTGCTTGTTTGGATCGAATCAGTCCGGTTTCGTTGTTGGGCGTTGGCGATCGTGACATCCACTTTCCAACCAGTCTTTCACGCGGCAAAATCATGCAATGGCTGCACAAATTGCGAACCTATTCGTACCGCGAAAAGACCCAACTCGAACAACGACTGCGTGAACTAGGGCCGCTGCTTATCAATAAATCGTTGATCATCGTGATCTCGGATTTGCATCAACCAGACGCTATCACTCCGCTGAAACAGCTGGGTCAGCAACACGACGTGGTCGCGATTCAAATGTTCGACCCAATGGAATCCGGAATTCGCGGGGCTGGTTTTATTCGCGGCCGCGAAGCCGAAACCGGTCGCCAGGTTACCACGCGTGGTCGCAATCTAGGGATCGACCAAGAGCTTTTGGAACAGGAATTGAAGCGTGGCCGAGTGGATCATATCTCCGTGCAAACCGACCAACCGTTTGCCTACCGGCTACGTCACTTTTTTAAATCGCGTGGTTTGCTAGGACGAGGTGCCCGCTGATGTTCGCGAAAATCAAACAACTTGCCTTGATCGGCTGGATGGCATTGACGTTGCTTTTTGGCGTCGTTGGCGGGAATTTGCTGGCTCAAGAATCCGAATGGCCGTCCGTTGGCGTGGCGGCTGAACTCGATTCAGTCATTCTGCCCGGCACGGAGTTAGAAGGCCGAGCGTTATTCGACGACGCACCGATGGTCGTTCAAGTTAAAAATGTGTTCGCACACGGTGATAGCTTTCGATACGACTTGCGTTACCAAGGCTTCGAACCCGGCGACCATGACTTGTCGAAATGGTTAGTACGCAAGGATGGCAGTTCAACTGATGACTTGCCCGAGATCCCAGTCAAAATTCGATCGGTTTTACCGCCAGGACAGCAGAAGCCTAACGATATCGACTCCGCGAAGCTGCCTTCGGTGGGCGGTTACACTTTGTTAGCGACGATCGCAGTGGTGGCTTGGGTTTTGGGTCTTCTGGGATTAATCTTCATTGGCCGTTCTCGCAAAAAGAAAACAAAACTAGAAGAAACCGAGGTTTCTTTGGCTGACCTGTTGAAAGATCGATTAGCCGCTGCAGAAAAAGGCGAAATGACATCCGGCCAATACGCCGAGCTTGAGCGAATGCTATTCAGCATGTGGCGTCGCCGACTTGGCTTGGAAGACATCGCGGCCTCCGAAGCCGTTCAAAAAATTCGAGAAAACGAAAAAGCCGGACCGCTGATGCGTCAAATGGAAACATGGATCCACAGCCCCAACCGCGATACTAATCTTGATTTAGCGGAACTCCTAAAACCGTATCGCGACATTCCTGCCAGTGAACTGGAATCGTCTGGGGGTGGCAAGTGAGTTGGGCGAACATTAGTTTTGCAAATTGGTACTACCTGTTTGGTTTGTTCCTACCGCTGGCTTTGTTGATTTGGATTTGGCTTCGCGATCACTTTCCGAATCTGGGATATGGCTCGGACCGCCGGATTGCGTTGCCCCAAGACCATGGGGTGGCCAAGAGCGGTGCGGTAAGCAACGTGCTCATCAAACTTTTCGTCAGCGCTGGTCCGTTGATGTTGGCGGCGGCAATTATTTTGTGGGCTGGCCCCAGACGATTGGGTGTGCCTCAGTCCGAACGCGAACTCACCAACATCGAGTTTTGCTTGGACTTGAGCGGCAGTATGACTGCGCAATTTGGCGAAGGATCTCGATACGACGCGGCGATGGAAGCGATCAACGAGTTCGTTAAAATTCGAAAAGGTGACGCGTTTGGGTTAACGATTTTTAGCGACAGAGCTGGCCATTGGATTCCGCTAACGACCGACGCTTCCGCATTTAAGTGTGCGACGCCGTTTTTAGATCCGAACACCGACCTGCCAAATGGATACGGAGGAGGCACCCAAATTGGCCTTGGCCTACTCAGTTGCCAATCCGTCCTGAAAACTCGCAATGAGGGCGACCGGATGATTATCTTGGTCTCCGACGGTCAAAGCGCGGATTTGAATGGAGGGCAAGACGAAGTGATCGCTAAATCGCTGCATGAAGATGGCATCGTCGTCTATTCGATTCACATTGGCAGTGGGTTTTCGCCGCCTGAGGTTTCGTCGATCACCAACATTACACGCGGCAAATCATTTAGTCCTCATGATACGGAATCACTAAAAGAAGTTTTTGCAACCATTGACGCCATGAAAGTCGTCAAAATGAAACGAACGTACGCCGAGATTCTGGACTGGTTTGGTCCCTTTTCAATCGCCGGTTTGGTGCTTGCCGGAATGAGCTTGGTATCGATTTTTGGTGTGAGGTACACACCATGGTAGAACTGTCCGAAATTATTACCGTCGTTGTAGCAACGTTCGCGGCGTTTGGTGAATGGATTCATTGGCGGCGGATCCAACGCGTTAAGCGTTTGGCATTTGGGCCATCCGAAAAGCCCATGTTGTGGGTGAAGACAGCTCCGTTACTGCGAGTGCTGGCATTGTCGCTTGCCTGTTGGGGGTTTTGTAATTTGTGCCTCGCAGTCAAATCGCAAGTTCATAACAAACAGGGCATCCCCGAAAGCGAGATGAAGCACTTGGTTTTGGTGGTCGACGTATCACCCAGTATGCACCTAAAAGACGCTGGCCCCGAAGGCAAGCTTAGTCGGCGACAGCGCGCGTCGGATTTGCTGGAGTCGCTGTTCAATCGAGTGCCGATGCGGCAGTTTAAACTGAGCTTCGTTGCAGTCTATACCGACGCGAAGCCGTTGCTGGAAGATTCACGCGACTACGAAGTGGTGCGGCACATCATGGAAGAAATGCCAGTATTGCATGGTTTCAAACCTGGAAAAACGAAACTGATTGATGGAATTAAAGCAGCCGCGAAAATGGCGAAGCCTTGGAATCCTAAAAGCGCTCACATGTTGATTTTGACCGACGGTGATACGGTGCCTGATCGCGGCATGCCTGAAATGCCTGCGTCAATTCGAGACGTCGTCGTTGTTGGGCTCGGCGACAACCGAGCTGGTAGTTTCATTGACGGACACCAGTCAAGACAAGACGCCGGAACGCTACGTCAAATCGCGAATCGTTTGCGAGGCGTTTACCACGATGGGAACACCAAGCAATTGTCCAGCGATATTGCCGAACGATTTGCTGCTCCAGTGGGTAGTAATCCAACCGGGATTTGGCAGCGCCGCGAATGGGCGTTGTTTGCTGCGGTCGTTGGATCTCTCGTTTACGCAATTTTGCCGGTCTTGCTGCACTACTTTGGCACGTTCTTTGTCGCAGGTGTGAAACGAAAGCACCTTGCAACCTAGCGAGCCCAGCTACGTAGCCGATGTCGCCAGACTTCGGGCGAGTTGCCAGTGCACCTGAACTCTGGCGAGCCCAGCTACGGAGATTCCCGATTACTTCTTGATTTCGATCGAAATCAAATGCACTAAATTCTCCGGGTTGCCGAACCAGTTCGATTCAATCGTTACGTTGGGATCGCCAAGCTGAGTCCCTATTCGATATTCAAGTTCGTTACCGATTTCATGGGTGATCTGCGGTCCGTGACGCACCAAAACCCACGCCCCGCCCTGCTCTACGATCTCGTTCAAATACCGATCATCAAAATGCTGTTGTTGAATTGTAGGGCCGGCGAACACAATTCGCTCCGCATCATCGACCGCATACAGACTTTGCACGGGGAATTGCAAGTACGCTTGGAACTCAGGATCTGAATCGGCCAATGCGTTCGCGTCTTCAATCACCGCTCCGAATAGAAACAGCGGCCATTTCGCTTTGTCGGAGTTATTGTTGACAACCTCAATCGGCGCTTGCCAGTTCTCGGCTCGCAGCAGCGGTAGTTGGCCTTCGCCAACAATTGATCCGATGACTCGATAGCTCAATTGCAAACGAGGCAGCGTTGTACTTAAATTTATTGGTCCGTGCCAATGAGCATAAACGCTCGCCATTAAAATCAACGGAATCGAAATCCAGCGGCTTTGTGCACTGCAAATTCCGACTAAGGCTCCGGCAAAAATTGGACCGGCCATCAAGCCGACGGATAAATAACGCGAGAGTGCGATCGGGATCCCATACAAATGCAGCTCTGTGATGATTAATAGAGGGATTAAAAACCAAGCCCCAATCCAACTGACCCACCAAACGTTCCGCCAAGGATCCGTTAGGTTTACAGCGACCGGAGACCAACGCTTGAGAAACAAAGCGATTACTGTGGATATCCCGACGGCGGCCAATGGAATGCCAAACCAACGAATCCCGTTCACGGCTTGCTCAGCTTGAAACTGATTCAATCTGGCGACCGAACTCCAATCGCTAGGCTTGCCAAACGCTTGGTTCATTTGTAACAACAGCGGTAAGCAACCGACGGTAAACAAAGCGACCGTCACAACAATTTCTTTAATCGTATTGCCAGTGAGATAGCGACCAAGCAACAACGGCAATAGAAACAGAACTTCAGCCGCCAGCAGGAATACACCCGTGTAATGCGTGTAAACGACCAACCAAGACGACAGCAGCAATCCCAGAGCACCAAGCCAGTGATTCGAAACGGTCGTTTGGTCCGGCGAAATGTCTCTCCATCGCTGTAGCGACCGCCAGAAGCACGCCGCCTGAACAACGCTGGCCAAATGCAGCAATGCGTAAGGCCTTGCTTCCGTGGCGTACCAAATAAAGCTATCGTCAACCGCGATCAAGGTAAGCGTCAACGTGGCGGCGGCGATCGATTTCGTTTGCTGCCAAACAAACCTAGCAGCCATTGCCATCGCCAGCACTGCAGCCAACAGTGACACTAGCCGTAACGAAAGTTCGCTGGCGCCTAGCCATTGGATCGCGGACCAGACCAGCCCAAAGAACAGCGGCGTTTGATTACCTTGCGCCGAACGCGTCAACGCCTGTTCAAACGATCCACCAACCACCCAACCCGTGTGAAGCTCGTCCAACCACAACAGCTCACCGGTTGCAATCTTCCAACGTATCCAGCATCCAGTAGCCAACACCAATGCGATGACACTCCAGCCAACCAAGGTCCCGCCGCCCCACCCGCCAGTAGGTGAGACAATATCGGCCGATTCGCGGGCAGTGCTGGGATGATTCAAATCGCTTCGTTTCTATCAATCGGTTTGTCAGTCGAGCGGGTGCCATGCTTCACGGCTTTGAGGGTAAGAGTATCTACTGAGTGTTGTCATGCTTACGCGTCCGATGTGTTTTCGGAAAAGTTCCGTGAGCATGTTTTTTTTTGCGGGGTCTTTTCTCAAGGTTAATCCTGCTGAATCGCGTAAACATGGCAACCTCGCTATCAAGCGAGGTTGAGAGCTTAACGGCTCAGCACGCCGTTAGCTTTTTCGTAAGCTTCAATCGCGTCCAAATGTTGCATCGTCAAAGCGATGTGATCCAAGCCGGCCAAGAAACACTTACGACGGAACTCATCGATTTCAAACGACGCTGAAAATCCATCGTCGTCGGTCACAAGGTTGTTTTCGAGATCGACGGTCAATTGGTAGCCCTGGGTGGCAGCGACTTTTTGGTGAATCTGTTCAACTTCATCGCTGGACAAACGAACTGGTAACACGCCGTTCTTCGAGCAGTTATTGTAAAAAATGTCAGCAAACGATTCGGCAATCACACTACGAAACCCAAAGTCATCCAACGCCCAAACCGCATGTTCGCGACTGGAGCCGTTGCCGAAGTTCTGCCGAGCAACCAAAATCGAGGCGCCTTGGAACCGAGGCTGGTTCAGTTCAAAATCAGTCTTTGTGTTCCCCGCTTCGTCGAAACGCCAGTCATAGAACAAGTACTCGCCGAAACCAGTTCGCTCGATCCGCTTCAAAAATTGCTTTGGAATAATTTGATCGGTGTCCACGTTGGAACGATCCATGGCGGCAACGAGGCCAGAGTGTTTAGTAAACGCGTTCATTAGTTTTGCTCTCCTGAATCGGCGAAGTCCCAGTTGCGAATGTCGACGATGTGTCCTGCGATTGCAGCAGCCGCCGCCATCGCAGGTGAAACTAGGTGCGTCCGGCCTCCACGGCCTTGTCGGCCTTCAAAGTTGCGGTTGCTGGTTGACGCACAACGTTCACCGCTCTCTAGTTTGTCAGGGTTCATGGCCAAGCACATGCTACACCCCGCTTCACGCCATTCAAAACCGGCGTCAGTGAATATTTTATCAAGGCCTTCTTCTTCGGCTTGTTTTTTAACGATGCCACTGCCCGGGACGACCATTGCGTGGACTTTGTCGCTGATCTTTTTGTTTTTGACCGTTGCCGCAGCGGCTCGCAAATCTTCAATTCGCGAATTGGTACAAGAGCCAATAAAAACGCGGTCGATCGAGATCTCTTCAATCGCCTGACCGGGTTTCAGGTCCATGTACTCCAGCGCTTGCTCGCAAGACGTGCGTTCGACGGGATCACTAAACTGATCCGGCGATGGCACAACCGAATCCACTCGGGCGACTTGGCCCGGGTTGGTGCCCCAAGTGATCTGCGGAGCAATATCAGCAGCGTCGAAGATCTCTACACGATCGTAAACGGCACCTTCGTCTGAAGGCAATTGCCGCCAACGCTCAACCGCGGCGTCAAAGTCCGCCGGTACATGTTCGCGGCCGCGAAGGTACTCAAACGTCGTTTCGTCGGGAGCGATCATACCAGCTCGCGCCCCGGCTTCGATCGACATGTTGCAAATCGTCATACGCTCCTCCATCGATAGCGCTTCGATCGCCGTACCGGTGTACTCCAATACGTAACCCGTTCCGCCGGCGGTTGAAATCTTGCCAATGAGGTACAGGATCAAGTCTTTTGAAGTCACGCCGGGAGCAAGTTTTCCGTCAACTCGCAATTCGCATGTTTTCGGTTTGGTTTGAATCAGCGTTTGCGTCGCCATCACGTGTTCGACTTCGCTGGTTCCGATTCCAAAAGCCAACGCACCGAAAGCACCATGAGTCGCGGTGTGTGAGTCGCCACAGACGATCGTCATGCCCGGCTGAGTAAATCCAAGCTCAGGGCCGATTACGTGAACGATACCTTGATTGATACTGTCCAAGTCATACAGTCGCACACCAAAGTCGGCACAATTGTTTCGTAACGTTTGGATTTGCTGTTTGGAGATCGGATCCACGATCGGTAACGATCGATCGGTGGTTGGAACGTTGTGATCCTGAGTCGCGACGGTCAATTCGGGGCGACGTAACTTACGACCGGCCAGACGCAGTCCTTCAAACGCTTGCGGGCTGGTTACTTCATGGACTAGGTGCAAGTCGACGTATAACAGCGAATGCTGATTGGGGACTTCATGGACGACATGCTGATCCCAGATTTTCTCAAAAAGCGTTCTGGGATCGGTTGAATTTGGCGCAATCATAGCTTGAATGTTCAAAACGAAAAAGAAGTCTAGTCATAATTGGTGATGTCCCGATGATAGACCGTACTTGACTCGCACAGTAGGAAAGCTGGCGGCCACGGACAATCAGAAGGACTAGCACGACTAGAATTTATCAAGCAATAATTCTAAAGGCTACCTCGTAAAAACGATAGCGTAAATTACCATATGCGGTCCCATTGGTCGGCCAACGGAACTTGATTCGCTATTGGGATCGAGCAGCCAAGCCGTTAGAACTTTGATTCGATAAATCTCCCCCCTCGTCCATAAAACACTCACTATGCCTGACATTATCAACGCGATTCTTCTTGGGATCGTACAAGGCCTTACCGAATTCCTACCTGTAAGTAGCAGTGGGCATTTAGAAATTGCCAAAACGCTGCTGAATGTTGATCTGGAGGACGAACGCAAATTCGGCATGATGATGACTGTCGTGTTGCACTTCGCAACGGCGCTCAGCACCGTAGTAGTGTTCCGTAAAGACATCGTTGAAATTTTGAAAGGGTTGGTTCGTCCAAACGAAGGACGCGAGCAACAATGGTTCTGCGCCAAAATTGTGTTGTCGATGATTCCGGCGGCTGCGGTTGGGATTTTGTTTGACGAACAAATTGAGAATTTATTTACAGGCAACATGCTGTTGGTCGGCGCCATGCTGTTGTTTACTGGCGTGTTGTTGTTGCTAGCTGATCAAGCCAAGACGACCGACAAGCCCGTTGGGATCATCAACGCCGTAATCATCGGCGTCTCTCAAGCAATCGCGATCCTGCCAGGCATCTCTCGTTCGGGCGCAACGATTTCGACTTGCGTGTTGTTGGGAATCGACCGCGAGAAGGCTGCTCGGTTTTCGTTCTTGATGGTCGTGCCGCTGATCTTTGGAAAGATGGCGAAGGATATTT
>CAZKTR010000001.1:0-34209 GCA_964555525.1 uncultured Pirellulaceae bacterium | reverse complement strand
TTGTAAGCCAGGCGTGTCCGAAGAATCGAAGTTGGACACCATGGGAGCTTCTAGAGCGGCTGCTAGTTTGTGGCTTTCGTCAGGAAGTAGGTTCGCAAGCTGAACATCGGCGAGCTTAGTGCGGTCTGAATTCGCTAAGCGTTTGTTTAGAAGCTCTTCCCATAATTTGTCTTTGTCATTTTCCTTGTCGGCCCAGACAAGCAGGCCAATGAAAAGGAAAACTGCCATGCCGGCGAAAAGCATCTTCGCTTTATCGAAGTCGACGGAGTATATCAGCGGTTCGGCGAAAGCTAGGTAGCAAAAGTATGCGACCAAGAGCGCCGCTGGCACCAAGAAATACCGTTTGCGGCCTACAAGAGTCGGCGTTGGGGCAGTGGTTTGAACGAACTTGTTGGATTCCATTTGGCAGCTTGCACGAAGAACACGAAAACAGACAATTAAAGTTAGGTTGTCTTGTTTTGGTATTCGTAACAACTGCGAAAATATTTACCGCCAACTATTACTGGCCGCTAGATCAAAGTCCGTTTAGAAGGTTTGTACCGT
Organism: uncultured Pirellulaceae bacterium; assembly: GCA_964555525.1. GTDB lineage: Bacteria > Planctomycetota > Planctomycetia > Pirellulales > Pirellulaceae > Mariniblastus. Next base: position 33,666 of record CAZKTR010000001.1, on the reverse strand, counting down.
TGGCGCCATCGACTAACAAGCACAGGGGCTTTCTAGTTAGTCCATTTCTGATCGCGCAAACACGGCACCCTAGCTGATGTTTTTTTTCGTTTGCGTGTTTGTGATCGGTGTTTTTTTGGGGTGGCGCTGACGCCGTCGCCTCCTAAGCGTTTGAGTTTAACGACGAGCCGGAAGGCGTAGGCGTTTCACGGGGCCACCTTGCAACGCGTTTCCGCTAAGCAGCTAAGTTGCCATATGACTTCGATGTTGTTCAACTACTGTCGATGTGAATAGGAACGGTGATGCTCCAAGCGGCGCTGACGCCGTCGCCTGCCGGCTCGTCGTTAAACTGCTCGATTCAAACGCTCAAATCATCGTCAAAGCGAAAACGATTTATTGGGATACCATAAAAGCTGGAACTGCGCAAAGAAAAAGGGCTACAGCGGCACGTCAATCTGGAGCAGAGAGAAGCCTAAGAAAGTCGAATTGGGTTTGGGGATCGAAGAGCACGACCTAGAGGGGCGAGTGATCACGGCGACTTATGAGTCTTCATCACCAGCACCACCTTTTAGATCCGGTCAATCAATCGTCGAACCTCAGTTAGCGGACTGTTTTCCCTAACACAACACGCAATTACTTTGTGCTCACGACTTTGGGCTAACTGCCAGTTAAGATGAACAACGTCTTCCTTCGCGTCTGAAGCAATCGCTCTCCCAGGCATACTGAGCTCTTCGGCGTAACCATGGGTCAGCGTGGCTTGCAAGTCGCGATGGCTAAACAAAGAACATCTGTACTGCTGAATGTCTTCACTTGGCGCGTCAAGCAAAACTGCATTGTCATCAGCGTCCAATTTGGCTTTAAGCGAACTGTGCAGACGCCAATTCAGTTCTCTGTTTTCACTTAGAACGATCGAGTCGAAGACGATCAAACCCTCGCCTTCTACCAAAATTATCGTTCGATGAAAACGCTCAAGTGGTTCAGCGTAAGACTCGCTCAAATCTAATACAACAACATGATGACTCGCTTCCGTTTCGCGCCTCAGGACTCGCCCTACAGAGGTTGGTGCATCTAGCTTTTGACCCTGCTGACCGACCAGCGGCAGGTTGTGGGCGATCGTTTGGCGAGTCCATTCGCTGTGGTGTTTGCTGCCAAAGCGATAGCCAAAACTGCCGGTTGGTATCAATATGCCAACGCCCTTGTCAAAGAAACCAATATTCCCTTGGTCTCCGTGACGGTGCGAACTGTTTCCAAATGCACTGGCCCGGTAGTACAGCGACATCTGCTGTCGTGTTAATTTCCCCAAGCCTGCATGGGCGTAGTATTGGTTCAGCCCACTTTGTTGAACCGCCTTTTCGGGGCTGGGTTTTTTAGTCTTAACGAGCGTTTCAAATTCAATTTGTTTCATCGTCGGTACAACATCTAGCAGGTGCAGACGATAGTCTTCAATTGAATCTTCCAGTTCCAAAGATTGCTGATAGTCGGCCTCATCCCCAAACCTTGCCGCGTAGATCCTAAGAGGATTTTGCGCGAAAAATCCTGGCCATTCTTGACCGTCTCTTCGACACCAGAACCCGTCACCAAACGGATGGATGGATTGTTGCGGCGCGATAAAATCACGGGCGAAATTGATGAAGTTTCTATAAAACGGATGCTCATAAAACGAGAAACCTGAAAGTCGCTCAACGCTTAAAAAGAACGGATGGAACCACTTACTATAAGTCGATGCATAAAAGGGGCCTTCCACCCAACTTCCATCTGCCCCGCCATAAAACGGCAGGACTCCTCGAAAAACCTCCAAGGCATCGGTCAACCACTGCTCACATTCATCTCGGTCGTGTTCACGGTATAGCGTTAATGCCGCAATGCCCAGATAAGCTGGCAACCGAGACGTATGCGAGTGCCCCGGATGGTTTGTAAAGTCATCTTCGGCAAGTCGTTGAGAAATCTGCCGAGCCAGCCGAACCAACATCGGTCGGAGAAAAAGTCTTTTTTCGTTGTCGTTCAAAAGCGGACTGAGCCAATGATAGGCGAGAAATATATTACGAGCCAACGAACAACCCACTTCGTCGCCCCAAGTACATGGTCGCAACAGAGACGCCGGTCCTTCGAGACTCCATTCGGCAAACTGCAACAGTCGTTGCAGCGCTTCCTGGCCATGTGCCTCTTCTCCCCAAACGCGATACAGAATCGTATGTGAAATAAGGTCACGATCAATCCACTTTCTGACATTTGCAATGGCTTCGCGTTTGCCTTCCTCTTGCCCCCGCTGGTAGTGGTTGGGGAAGCTAATTTGCTGCCTTGCAACTGACACTGACGCAGTGTGTTTAAGTTTGGGATATATGTCGCGACTATGCGACTTAACGGTTTCAATGTCTTCATCGAAATACATTAACCACTGCTGATGCCCGTCGCACTTTTCAAACAGTTCGCTTGCAGTCGGTGCCACGTAGTTTGGCAGCTGTTCGGATATCTGAAAGTCAAGCCATTCCGAAGCCTGTTCAGGCGTCGAATCTGATGTCGCAACCAAACGCCACTGGTACTGACCGACAGAGAGCTTATGCGGCAGTTGCATTGGTGAATTGACTTGTTCCCAAGTCCACTGTTTTCCATTGGTGACGTTCTTCAGCTCTAGCCGATATTGCTGAGCAACTAAATTTTCTGGCCAATTAAAACTGGGTGGGTTAACCGCTGCCGGATACGCTTGACTAGGCGATAGATGGACTTGGAAGTCATGCGTTCTAGCCAGATTGAGCATTGTCGTTTTCTCGATGGAACCAATGGTATTTTCCCGTTCCAGGGTCAATGCGCCCGATGACTTTCGCTGGTGTCCCGGCGGCGATTGCGTAGTCTGGAATGTCGCTTGTGACCACAGAATTTGCACATATCAGAGCACACCGTCCCACCCTACAGCCAGGCGTTATTGTCACACCGCCGGTCAACCATGCACCGTCTTCAATCACGACTTTGCCGGCAACATCGTCGCTTCTGCTGCTAAAGAAATCGTCTTCAGGATTATAGACATGATTCGAGCCGACAATGTTGGCCGTCGGGCCGATCAAGACATTCTTACCAATCTCTACATCCCCGTTTACGTAACTGTAGAGACCAATATAGCTCTTTTCGCCAATCTGGTTGCCACGGATTCTTACGATCGCACCGGGGGCTATCCTTACGCCTTCGCCGGTTTGCCCAAGTATTTCCGCACGCTTTGTGTCGTCATGGCGGTTGTTGCTTTGGTTGCAATACAACGTGAACTTTCGAAACTCTTCGTCGCTTAACTCGCCGCCATGCTTTTGTTGTACTGACATATATCTCTACCTTTCAATCGCACCGCTCTGGACTAAATTCAGCAGGTAATTGCCGCGAGCCGACGGCGCTAGCCGTGGGCGTCCAAAAGCGTTTTTGGTGCATTCTAGCTTACTAGAGAACCATCGACATTCAAACAGGCTTCGACTGCTTATCAGGATTTCTGGGTTACTTTCCCAGACTGTGTTCCGAAAAGTTTAACGACGAGCCGGAAGGCGTAGGCGTTTCGCGGTGCTACTTCGCATCGAGTTTCGCTTACCCGCAAAGGTGCGATAAGACTTCTGTGTTGTTCAACTTGTCGATGTAAATAGGAACGGTGACGTTCGAAGTGGCGCTGACGCCATCGCCTGCCGGCTCGTCGTTAAACTCAATCGCTCGATAGCCTAGCTAGGCCTAAGCTTCAACCGCCATCAAGTAGTCATGGCACGCCTCGGCGGCGTCGCGGCCTTCGCGAATTGCCCACACGATCAACGATTGGCCTCGACGACAGTCACCCGCGGCAAAGACGCCTGGAACGCTGGTTTCAAAGTCCGTCATGTTGGCCGAAATGTTCGAACGCTGATCCGTTTGCAAACCAAAAGCTTCAACAAAATCTGGGGCCGGCCCCAAAAATCCCAGCGCCAAGAATACCAAGTCGGCTTCGATGATTTTTTCGGTGCCTTCAATTTGTGAAAACGGAGCGACACCTGGACGCTGAACCGTCCAATCGACTTGAATGGTTTTAAGTCCCGTTAAATTCCACTCCACATCGCCGATGAACTCAACCGTTTCCACCGCGAACATCCGAGGATCGTCGCCGAACTTTGCAGCCGCTTCGGCATGCCCATAGTCGGTACGGTAAATCATTGGCCACTGCGGCCACGGATTCGATGCATGACGGCTTTCAGGCGGCTGAGTTACGATCTCCAAGTTCACCACGTTCTTGCAGCCTTGGCGGATAGCGGTACCGATGCAGTCGTTGCCCGTATCACCGCCACCGATAACAACCACACTCTTGTCCTTCGCATCGATCGCAAAACTTTCATCATTCAGCAACGATGATGTCGCACCTCGCAAATAGTCCATCGCAAAGTGAACGCCTCTGGCGGTACGACCTGGGATCTTTAAATCACGCGGAACCGTCGCTCCGATACAAACGACGACCGAATCGTAATCGTTTTTGATCTGGTCAGCGGAAATATCAATGCCGACGCTGACACTGGTTTTAAAGACGATACCTTCTTGCTTGAGCAAATCTAAACGACGGTCAACGATCTTTTTGTCTAGCTTCATGTTGGGAATACCGTACATCAACAGACCACCGATTCGATCGTCTCGCTCAAACACAGTGACCTGATGGCCTTTTTGATTCAACATGTCAGCACAGGCCAACCCAGCTGGCCCCGAACCAATGATGGCAACGGTTTTGCCCGTTCGTATTTGCGGAATCCGAGCCGTCACCCAACCTTCATCAAACGCGCGGTCAACGATACTACGCTCGATGCTTTTGATCGTAACAGGATCTTCGTTGATCCCTAAAACACAAGAACCTTCGCACGGGGCAGGGCAGACGCGACCGGTAAACTCCGGAAAGTTATTGGTCGAATGCAATCGCTCGATCGCCTCTTTCCACTTGCCTTCGTAGATCAAGTGATTCCATTCGGGAATCAAGTTATTCACAGGACAACCAGCGGTCATACGACCAATATTCTGCCCCGTGTGGCAGAACGGTACGCCGCAGTTCATGCAGCGAGCCCCTTGGTTTTTCAAATTGTCGTCATTGATTTGAACGAGAAATTCGTTCCAATCTCCAACACGTTCAGCCGGCGCCCGGTTGCCCGTGTTGACGCGTTCGAACTCCATAAATCCAGTAGGTTTGCCCATTTCATTTCCTCTGATTCTTGCTTGCTGATCCCACGAAGCCTGTTGTTTCTTGCGACACAAAAACTTCGATCCAACCCTCCGACCAACTCGGAACTAGCGGGCCAGCGAACGTCGTTTGCCTAAGTTGCCAGCCGGTTCGGAGACACCGTGGCCTGCCTCCGCAGCTCGACGCTCCATCGCCAACCGAAACATCGTCGGAATAACTTTTTTGAACAGCTTCACCTGATCATCCCAGTTGTCCAATATCTTTTGTCCAACGGCAGACCCGGTCAACTTCGTGTGCGCTTCGATCAATGACTTCAGTTCGTCTTTGTCGGCAGCATCTTCAATTTGATTGACTTCGACCAACTCCAAGTTCACGTTGGTAATAAATCGCTCTTCGGGATCAAAGACGTAAGCGATACCCCCGGACATGCCAGCCGCAAAATTACGACCGGTCTTGCCTAAGATCACTGCTCGACCACCGGTCATGTATTCGCAACCGTGATCACCGACGCCTTCGACAACTGTTTGAGCCCCTGAGTTACGAACGGCGAATCGTTCAGCCGCAACACCGCGGAAGAACGCTTGACCGCCGGTGGCTCCATACAGTGCCACATTGCCGATAATGATATTCTCTTCCGCAGCAAAGGTTGATTCAGCCGGCGGCTTGACAATCACTTTACCGCCCGAAAGGCCTTTGCCCACGTAATCGTTCGCGTCGCCAGTGACGGTTAACGTCACGCCGGGCGCCAAAAACGCACCCAAGCTCTGTCCCGCCGAACCGATCAAATTGATGTCGATCGTGTCGTCCGGCAAACCCTTGGCCCCTAACGCTTTCACCACGTGGTGGCTCAAAATCGCTCCGCAAGTTCGATCGGTGTTCAGGATCGGCGATTCGATTTTGACAGGAGTCCCATTTTCGATCGCGTCTTTTGATTGCTCAAGCAACTTCCAGTCCAGCACGTCGTCCAGACCGTGGTCTTGATCGCGAGTGCAATACATTGGTTCGCCAGCATTTTGACCGATTGCCGGAGCCAACATCTTGGACAAATCCAGTCCCTTGGCCTTCCAGTGATCAACTGCGTCGTCAACATCCAACGCGTCAACGCGACCGACCATTTCGTCGATACTGCGGAAGCCAAGTTCCGCCATGATCTCACGAGCCTCTTCGGCTACCATGAATAAGTAGTTCACCACGTGATCCGGCGAGGCTTCGAATTTCTTGCGGAGCTCTGGATCTTGCGTTGCAATTCCAACCGGGCAAGTATTCAAATGACACTTCCGCATCATAATACATCCCATCGTGATCAGCGGAGCGGTCGCAAAGCCGTACTCTTCGGCGCCTAACAACGTCGCAATCACCACGTCACGACCGGTCTTTAACTGACCATCAGTCTGCAATCGGACTCGGCTTCGTAAGTCATTCATGACCAACGTCTGATGTGTTTCCGCGATCCCAAGCTCCCACGGCATCCCTGCGTGCTTGATACTTGTCAGCGGCGACGCTCCCGTACCACCACCGGTACCAGAGATCAAAATATTATCCGCAAACGCTTTGGCAACCCCCGCAGCAATCGTACCCACGCCAACTTCCGAAACCAGCTTGACGCTGATTCGAGCGGTTGGGTTTGCATTTCGCAAATCAAAGATCAGCTGAGCCAAATCTTCGATCGAGTAGATGTCATGGTGAGGCGGAGGACTAATCAACGTCACGCCCGGGGTCGAACCACGCGTCGCGGCAATCGTATCGTTCACTTTATGCCCCGGCAGTTCACCACCTTCACCCGGTTTGGCCCCTTGAGCCATTTTGATTTGAATCTCGTCAGCATTGGACAAGTAAAACACATTTACGCCGAAACGCCCCGAGGCCACTTGCTTGATCGCCGAACGACGACTGTCACCGTTATCATCAGGCGTAAAACGAGCCGCATCCTCGCCACCTTCACCCGTATTGCTTTTACCGCCCAAACGGTTCATCGCAATCGCCAACGTCTCATGAGCTTCCGCCGAAATCGAACCAAAGCTCATCGCACCGGTGCAAAAGCGTTTGACGATTTCCTTCGCCGGTTCCACGTGTTGCAGCGGCACCGACGTTCGTGCTCGGAACTTGAACAGCCCGCGCAAGTGACACTCGCGAGCGGTTTGCTGGTTGATGGCGTCTTTGAAACGCTTGTACGCATCGGGATCGTTTGCTCGAGCCGCATGTTGGATGTTAGCAATGTTCAACGGATTCCAAGCGTGCTTTTCGCCGCCGTGTCGCCAGTGAATCGAACCCGAAGTCTCCAAACGCTGGACTGCGTCAGCGCCATTTTCTTTGTTCGCAAAACCTAGTTCGTGACGACGGATCGCTTCAGCTGCCAAAACATCAAAGCCAACGCCTTCGATTCGACTGGCAGTACCGGGGAACGACTTCCGAATCACGTCGCTGTTAATACCAATGGCTTCAAAGATACGAGCACCTTTGTAACTGGCCAGCGTCGAGATTCCCATTTTGGCCAAGACCTTGAGCATACCTTTTTTGACGCCCGTCTGATAAGCATCCAAACAATCCTCGGCCGTCATCTCCGAATCTGGATCTTGTCGGTGGTGCTCGATCAACGTCTCTAACGCCAAGTACGGATGAATCGCGTCCGCGCCAAAACCCGTCAACAAACAATGGTGATGCACTTCGCGGGCTTCGCCGGTTTCCACGACGATACCAATCCGAGTACGAAGTTGTTTTTGAACTAAGTGATGATGAACGGTCGAAACCGCCAGCAACGCACTGACGGGCACGTTGTTTTCATCGACGCCGCGGTCGGTCAACGTCACCAGCGAGCAACCGTCTTCGATCGCCTGTTCGGCTTCAGCACAAATGCGATCAAGCGAATTCATAAACCCTCGTTCGCCGTCTGTCTTTTTGAAGGTCACGTCGATCTTCGTCGACTTCCAACCACGATGAGCCAACCCGTGGATGGCCGCCATTTGATCAGCGTCCAAAATCGGCGTTTCGACAAACAGCCGGGCACATTGTTTGTCAGTCGTTTCCAGCAAGTTTCCTTCGGGGCCGATATAAGTTGCCATCGACATCACGATCTCTTCGCGAATCGAATCGATCGGCGGGTTGGTAACCTGAGCAAACAGTTGGCTGAAGTAATCGTACAACAACCGCGGCTGATCGCTCAAACAAGCAAGTGCCGCATCGTTACCCATCGACAGGATCGGGTCTTTCTTGACCTTTAACAACGGCAGCAGCATGAACTCCATCGTCTCGTTGGTATAACCAAAAGCCCGCAACCTCGCGATACGATCGGCCTCACTGTAAAAAGCTACTTTTTTACCAGCCTGCATACGATCGAACGTGATGCGGTTGTCTTCGAGCCACTTTTGGTAAGGGTTTCGGCTGGCGATGGTTTCTTTTAATTCTTGGTCGGCGACGATTCGTTTGTTTTCAAAATCGACAACAAACATCTTACCGGGTTCCAAACGACCTTTCTTGACCACGATCGCTGGATCGATATCTAGTACGCCAACTTCACTGGCCATGATCACACGGTCATCGTTGGTCACGTAGTATCGACTCGGACGCAAACCGTTTCGGTCCAAAACAGCACCGATCATTTTTCCGTCGGTAAACGAAATCGACGCCGGCCCATCCCAAGGCTCTTGGAGACATGAGTGATATTCGTAGAACGCTCGCTTAGCAGCGCCCATCGCATTGTGTTTTTGCCACGCTTCTGGAATCATCATCATGACAACTTCTGGCAACTCGCGGCCAGACATCATCAGCATTTCCATCGCATTATCGAACTCTCCCGAATCACTACAGTTGGGCTCGATCACCGGCATCACGTGTCGCAGTTCATCGCCAAGATTATCGGTCGCCATCAAACCTTGACGAGCCGTAATCCAGTTTCGATTGCCCCGCAACGTGTTGATCTCACCGTTGTGAGCACACCAGCGTAACGGCTGGGCGCGTGACCAACTCGGTAGCGTGTTGGTTGAAAAACGCGAGTGAACCATCGCCAAATGACTTGAGTACAACGGGTTCCGCAAATCTTTGTAGAACTCAGGCAGTTGAGCAGTCGAAAGCATTCCTTTGTAAATCAAAACCTGCGACGACAGCGAACAAACATAGAACAAGTCAGACGTAACCTGCTCAGATTTATCCACTTGGCGGGTCGTCATTTTACGAATCATGAACAACCGTCGCTCAAACTCGGCTTGCGTCAGGCCTTTTTTCGATCCAACGAAAATTTGAGCAATCACCGGCATTCCTCGACGCGCGGTTTTACCGATACCGGCACCATCTGGATCAATCGGGACCTCACGCCAGGCGAGCAACTTTTGACCAAAACGGTTTATGTTTTGAGCGAACAGATTTTTGCACTTCTCACGCTCGGCTTCTTCGTTTGGTAAGAACACATTTCCAGCAGCAATGAATTCATGATCGCTTGAAAACCCGACTGTCTTGGCCAGATGCTTAATGAACTCCATTGGAATTCCGGTCAAAATCCCCGCGCCGTCGCCAGTCTCGGGCTCGCAACCACACCCGCCGCGATGTTCCATCCGTGACAGGATTGAGCAGGCGTCAGCAACGGTCTGATGCGAGGGAGTGCCATTGATATTGGCGACGAAACCCACCCCGCAGCTATCGTGTTCGTACGAAGCGTCGTAAAGAGTAGACTGGTTTTCTCGACTTAGTTGGCTCAATCGGTATTCCTTTCAACACGGTAATTCTGACTGAATCTGACTTCACCACTCATTCAAACAGAACCATTCAATAATTGCAAACGTCAATTTGCCTAACGAAATCTCAACCACCCTTAACTCGCGATAACGTCTCACTCGGTCAAAATAGTTCCCACTAAGGCAATTCGACCCAACAGTTCCCTTGCCAAACCATCACAGCTTGCCCAATTCAGCCGCTTGCGAGCCCAGCTACGTAGCCGATGTCGCGCTGATACAACACTGACTCTTCCCAAAGTCTTGGTAGCCAGTTCGCGTTAGAAAGCGATGGACCGAAACCGAATAGGTAAACCAATACAATCGCGCCAATCAATATGGGCACATTCGGCACCGTCACGAATTCAAGAGAACAGGAGAGCTTGGAGGCGTAGCTAACTCTAAAGTTAAATTGCAATTGAACAGCTTGGAGCTCCACTCGGACCGATCATTAGCTCGCGTCTACTTTCTCATATAGACCGACTTCAATGTGAACCTCAACCGCCCAAGCCGAATCAATAACGCTAAATCGCCATTGCTCGCAATTGATAAAAAATCGTGACACTGGCGACAAAGTTTGTTAACTTTAATTTGACTGGCTCCCGCTTGGCCCCCCCTCTAAGCGCCTTTCCACAAGGCCCCAGTTTCAGGTAATCACATTTCCTTCTTGGGTAAACAAATGTCGACAAAGGTCGTTGAAGCCGAAACACTAAATACTGAACTACATGATCAAATCTTAAGCCTCTATGAACAAGGCTTGTTCCTAAAGGCATTTGAAACCTCCAAACAAGCCGGCCCGTTGGTCAAATGGAAAGGAAATCGAAGCCGTGTTTTGGCGGCGAGAATTTCAAACCACGTTGGCTCGACTCGTTTAGGCCGAACCTTGATTCGTCTGGCTCACCGTCAATGCCCAACCGACCCTGAGATCATCTACTTTCACACATACTCGATGCTTGGTCGTCGCGGTGGCTACAAAACGTTTCAGGTCATCAACGAATTGGGCGAACTGGACGGTGCGGACGACGTTTTAAAGTCGGATTGGTTTGCCCTTCGCGGATTATTGCACGGGGCGTTACGTGATTTTGAAAAATCAGACCAGTGGATTAACCGCGCGATCGAAATGAATCCTGAACGCGCTTGGCTACACGTGCAACGTTCGTCAATCTTGGAAATGCAAGACCGCCCCAAGGAAGCAATCGCTGCTGCCGAACACGCCATGGAACTGCAACCTTGGTACCGGCCCGCCGTTCAATCTCTCGCCCACCGCATGATCCAAGATCACCGAGACGAAGAAGCGATCAAGTTACTTAGCACAGCTAACGAAAAGTTAGAAAGCGGCGACCTTCGGATTCAACTGGGTGGCCTGTTCCTTGAACTAGAACGATTCGAGGAAGCAAAAAAGTACTACTCGAATATTGAAAAGTACTTTCCGTTGCTGAAGATGGAACACAAAGTCGTCGAGGCTTTGTCGTCGCTGAACGCGGATCTGCAGTATTATTGCGGCAATTACGCCGAAGCAGCCAAACTCGCCAAGCAAGCAAAAAACGAATTCTTCGATGAGATGGCCGAACGCCTGACCGATCCAAAGTTCGAAGGAAAAAGAATCCGCTTGCCGGTCCATTTCGTTCGCCAAGACCATCGAACCTGCGCGCCTGCGACGCTAACAGCAATCGCAAACTACTGGGACAAACCTGTTGAACAACTCGAAATCGTGGAAGAGATCTGTTATGACGGCACGCCGGCTCACAGCGAGCGAAAATGGGCCGAGGACAGCGGTTACGTGACGCAAGAATTCCGGGTCACTTGGGAATCAGCAACCGCGCTGATCGATCGCGGAATCCCGTTCACACTTACCACCTGCGACCCCGGATCGGCTCACTTGCAAGCCGTGATTGGTTACGACGAGTATCGTCATTCGTTATTAATCCGCGACTCCGGTAATCGCCACTCACGCGAATTCGCTGTCGAAAAAATGCTCGAGGCCTATAAAGCTTACGGCCCGCGCGGCATGGCGATGGTCCCAAAAGAAAAAGCCGAACTACTAGAAGGAATCAAGCTGCCCGAAACAAAGTTGTACGACCTGTACTACAAGCTGCAACTGGCGCTTGAAAAACACAATCGCGAGTTCGCCGCCAAAGTGGTCGAGCGAATGGTCAGCGGCGCTCCAGACCATCGCCTTACACTCGGCGCCGAGTCCGTGCTTGCGCGATACGATTCAGATCTGCCGAAATCCTTAGCCGTTATCGACAAACTCGCTGTTAAATATCCCAAAGACATCAACTTCAAAGTCAATCAGCTCGCACTCCTAGGGGAACTGGGAAAAGCCGAGGATCGAATTGCGACGTTACGTAAAATCAATGCCGAACCTGATTGCCATCCAATCTTCTGGACGCAGTTGGCTGGCGAGCTACGTAATGACAACCGAGAAAAGGACACGGTCGACTATCTTTTGCGGCGTTCGCTCAAGTACCGCAGCGAAGACTCGGCTGCCTACGCCATGCTGGGTGGGATTCACTTTGAAGAACAGCGCGAAGCCAAAGCCGTGGAAGCGTATCGGTTTGCCGCGTGCGTTGATGATAAAAGCGAAAACCGAGCTAAAGAGTATTTCTATGCGGCGCGAATCACCAACGACACAGACACCGCGTTACGATTTTTACAAGATCGCGTGCAGCGATTCGGAAAACAATCCAGCCTACCGGCAAGAACACTTTGCTGGGCGTATGATCAATTAGAGAAATCGCCCTACGCAATCAAAACACTACAAGAAGCCTACAAAGTACATAAAGCCGACGGTGAGTTCTTACTGTACACCGCCGAGTATTTTGGTCGCTTGGGGAAATTTGAAAAAGCCGAACAACTGCTCGCCAAAGCAAAACCAATCGCCCACCCGTCCTACTGGACGCGAGTCGCCGCCGTGATCGCGTCTTATCAGGGCAAAAACTCCATCTCGCTCAAACACTGGAAGTCGCTTGTCGCGAAGGATCCGCTTGACAGCGTCGCACACAAATACGTCACCGATCTGCTTGCCGACGAAGGCGGGTCCGAAGCGGCGATCACGCACCTGCGAAAATACATCGACCTGTTCCCGAACTCATATTCGCTTCGGTCAATGTTGATCAACTGGGTCAAAGGCGAATCAAAAGTCGAACTAGAAAAAGAGCTCAACGAGTTCCTGCGGCTTCACCCAGCTGACGCTTGGGCGCAACGCGAGCTGGCAAACATATATTTAGGCAAGCGCGATTTCGAACGTGCCGAAAAACACATCGCCCTAGCTCACGAAGTCGACCCCAACGGTCCGGCGACCTACGTCCTCCGAGCGGCCATGCATTCCAGCCGCAACGAAACCGCGCAGGCGATCGAGCAATACCGAGAAGCGATTAAGCACTCGATCGACAGTGAGTATGCGATCGCCGGCTTGATAAACTGTTGCGACTCAAAGGCTAAACGCAAAACGCAACTTCAATTTGTACTCGACGAGCTTAACCGCCAAGTCGGGCTTGGCGATGGACTAATCACATACCACTCGTTGGCGCAAACTTGCTTGGATCCTCCTGAGCTACTGGCAACTTTAAGAGATACTTTGAAGAAAGGCGATGATCGCTGGCAGGCGTGGGTCGTCGTGATTCGACAACTCAGCGATATGCAACAACACGACGAAGCCATCGAACTAGCAAAGAAAGCCAGCAAGAAGTTCCCTCTGCTTCCGCGGATCTGGATGGAACTGGCCACTGCCAACGCGGCCAGTGGTCGAATCGACGAAGAAATCGCGGCTTTGCGAAAAGCCAAAGAGATCAATCCGACTTGGGGCGATATCGCCCGCTCGTTGGCAGAAGCGCTGGAAAAGCAAGGCGATCTCGAAGGCGCCCGCAAAGAAATCGAAGCCAACATTCGAGCCGAACCAAGAGACGTCAACAACTACGGCCACCTCGGCGGAATCCTTTGGCAGCTAGACAAGAAAGAAGAAGCGATGCATTTGGCGGCCAAAGCGGTTCGCTTGCAACCCGGCTACGAGTATGGCTGGGTGGCCTTGCGCGACTGGTGCGCGGCACTGGGCCAACCGGATTTCGATGTTGAAGTTGCAACCGAACTAACCGAGTCTCGTCCTAATGAAGTCCGCTCTTGGATGATGCTGGCGTTAACGCTCGACCAACCTCACCAAGTCGAAGAAGCCATCGCGGCACTGGACAAGGGTTTGCAAATCAACCCACAGTCGATCGAGTGTTACTCGCGAAAAGCGATGCTACTATGTCAACTTGGAATGTACGACGAAGCGATTGCTGCCGTTAATCCACCGGCACTTGCCAACGACATGCCCCTTGAACTCGTCGCCCGCGCGGCGTGGATCGAAGCCGAACGAGGTCTGTTCGACAAAGCGATTGCCGGCATGGAACGAGTCCTAAAAGTCGACCCCGACTATTTTTGGGCCTGGCAAGAAATCGCCCAATGGTATCGCTACCAAGAAAACACGCAAAAATACACTGCCGCGGCCGAGCAAATGGTTCGGATCCAACCCCAGAACGCAATCTCATGGGGTTATCTGGGGGACAGCCAAATCGCTGCCAACGAACTTGAAAAAGCAAAAGAGCATTTCACGCAGGCGGTTCACCTAGCGCCGACCTACGAATACGCCTCCGGTCGACTGCTGGACATCTTGGTTCACTTAAAGAACTGGGATGAAGCCAAAGCCATGCTCGATTTTGTAACGCCTCATCTGTCACCGGAGTGGGTTGTTTCTGAAAAAGCACGAATCGCAGCCCTCAGTGGTGACCGCGAAGTCGCGTTTGAAATGCTAAACAAGCTTGCGGACATCCCCAGCGAAAGTCACGATGCGATCGATAACGCGGTCTCTTCGATATACACCGCTGGCTGGGGCGACGAGACCATGAACTTTCTTAATAAAAAAATCGATCAACCTGATGCATTACCAGGAGTCGCTTTCGTTTACGTTCACTTAACGACGTCGTTAAACCAATGGGATCAATGCGAACAGAAAATCAATTCCCTGCGTTCGCGGCCCCAACTATGGGAAGCCGCCGCACAAAAATACATGGTCGAAGTTTGCACCTGCCGCGAGTTTAACCAGCAACACCGAATTGACCCGTTCATCGCCAATAACGAGCAGGCACTGCGAAATTCCACAAAAATGTGGGAGCGGGTTGGATCTGCACTTTGCCAAGGCGAAATGGACGCGAAAGTATGCGACTTTATGTCCGATTGGCGATCACGAAAAGACGTAAGTGCTTGGGGATTGTACTCACTGGCCTTTTCGTTATGGGCTCAAAAGAAAGAAGCTGAAGCCGACCAAGTTTCGCGCCATGCAATTGAACAATGTGGTCTGGATGCCACCACGGGGCATCACATGATTTTCGCAGCGCTCTATCAAGTGATCTACGGATCACCTGAAGTTGCATTCCAGTTGATTCGTGATGTTGATCCAAAGAACATGAACGACTATTTCCGTCACAACTACGAACAGATCATCTGCGTTTTGCAAAACTTGGGCACTGATGGCTCTTATGCTCAATTGCGCGACCAACTAAAAACCATGTTCAACAGTCGAGATCCCGAGACGAAAAAGAATCCGGGAACACTACGAATTTACAATTTGGTTCAATACGCCGCCGCGCGATTGCACGGCAAGAAGTTTCGTGCGATGGGTTGGAAACTGAAAGCGAAATAGCGGCGATGTGCGTTGAGTCGGCCGGAGGCCGTAAAAGGTAGCGACGGTGTGCTTCTAGCCGGTCTTCGCGCGCCATCCGTCGAAACCGGTGACTAAGTGCCATTATAAAAATTTGGACGGTTGTTAATACGAAGCTTGGTTGCTCGGCCGGCGCGTAAGACAGGCCGAGGCAACTGTCGCCACCTTGCGGCTAAAGCCGTACTTACAAACACACAACCTCAAGCATTCGCTTGAGGAAATCTTCGGCTTGTACTTGGATGCCTCGCGAGCTCGATTCTCTTGGCCCGGCGACGTTCAAGGTTTTAACTTGAAACCGTTGCAGCCATTCTTTGATTCGATCAATCGATTCTTCAAACACATCGTCGATACTCAGGTTCACACATAGCACCGGGCGATCGTGTTTTAGTGTCAGTCGTTCGGTCAGCAACGTTCCACCAGAGAGTTCGTGACGAAATAAAATCATCGTCGCGTCGGAATCGATTACATTCTTTTCGGTGCGAACCACGTAGTTACGTTCACGAGTCTCCCGCAGTTGAAAACCGTCCGGAATTCGTCCTCGTTCGGACCTCCGTCCTGCCGGGCACCAGCCTCCGTGCTCAACCCCCATTGCAATCGCCGCCTCCAACGCCGCTTGATCGACACCGGTTTGGCCGCCACTAACGATTTTTGAAAGTACAAAGTTTGACATTTCGAACGACCGATGAACAAACATTAGCCAGCGAAGCCGCAAGCAAGCAGCCTAAAGCAAGAACTGACTGCCAACCCGACCACTAAACCTTTGTCCACCTATTGTAGCGAAGATTCCGGCAAGACCAAGCGTAGGCCTTCAGGAAGTTGGTCAGAAGCTCGAATTTCTGCCGGCAACCGAAGCTCGTTGCTGCCAATTATCTCCGAAAATCGGGATCCTTGGCCGGTTTTTCGCCGAGCGATATCAAACAATGTGTCTCCGGCTTGAGTCACATAAATCCGTTGCTCAGCCTCGCTGGGCTGCTCAGCTGCGGTTCGCAACGCATATTCAGGGAACTGCTTGGTAAGCTCTTCCGTAGTCGGAATGACCAACGAGACCCCGACAGATAATTCGCCGCCGTCGGCCACCGATTGATTTGCAAAACGTAAAGCTCGAAACCACTGAGCATCACCGTAATACTGCTGAGCGATCGTAAAGAAACTATCGCCGGCTCGAACAACGTGCCGCTTCAGCTCCGGCCTAGGCCCCGGCTTGACTGGTTTCACGTTCTCTAAGGGCTTACTTACCGGCTCAATCGGCATCGCCACCCTTGGAGCCTTAACGGCAACCTTCGGAATAGGCGCGGAGTTGGGCCTGAGCGAAGGAAACGGCACAAACGCATTTGACTCTGGTCTTTCCTTTACAGGAACTCTTGGAATCCTCGGCACCGTAGGGCTTGGAATCGGCGAGAGGGCAGGGGAGGCGACGAGCGGCTCACTGGGAAACGAGATATTCCCTGCGGGCTGAACCAGAATCGGCTCCACTGCCTTAATTGGTTCCTTGTTCGTAAACTTTTTCGGTGGCTCAACGATCGGCTTAAGTGGTGATCGAATTGCGGGCTTGAGTGGCGAAGTCGGCACGAACACATTGTCAACCACTGGTGGATTGCTTTCCGCTGCAACGGCCTCAGGTGGTAGTTCTGCCGTTGCCCTTTTGACCGAAGAATGAATCTGATTCAGACGCTCTGGCAAGCCGCTGGTCAACGCGGCCAGTTGCTTCGCCCGTTCTCGCCCGACCGCATCGGCCTTACCGTCGGCTTTAGCGACATCTAGATCCTTCACTTCAATCTTTGCTGGTTTGGGAAACGGCAACGGAACCTTATTCAAACCAGCAGCTTCAGTTGACTTCGGCGAAACGCTAGAGAACTGATTCGAGGAGATACTTCGGCCACTGGATCCGAAATCCGGCCTCGTCAACGGCTCTGGTTTCGTCCGGCTTAGCTTCGGTTTCGCAGATACACTCGTTGGAAACGAACCACTTCGGATCGGTGGAACACTCGACAAGCGCGGCGGCTTCGGCGACAAAATCTCAGCCCGGTCATACTCAATGGGTGGAACATGCGCGACGCTAGACTGCAAAATGTGATCCGGAATTTCACTTTCCGGACCGTTCAAACGTTTGATCGCCAAGTAAAGAAAAGCAACCAACAGGCACATCAACACGGTCATCCACA
Organism: uncultured Pirellulaceae bacterium; assembly: GCA_964555525.1. Classification (GTDB taxonomy): domain Bacteria; phylum Planctomycetota; class Planctomycetia; order Pirellulales; family Pirellulaceae; genus Mariniblastus. Next base: position 15,972 of record CAZKTR010000001.1, on the reverse strand, counting down.
TCTGGACTTCACGTTGATAATTATTGTTCGATTTATCTGCAAACGGATCTTGCAAAACAACACCGTCCTTGGCGTTTTTGAGTTTTAATTTGGTTTAGTCAAAGTTTGTTTCAACGACTTGATGCAGCCCGTAGGCACATCAAAGCAGCCCTCAGTTTAAAAGGATCCTCCGTTTAGTGAAACGTGGATTTAGCTTCTAGCTAACTACAAGCTCCTAAGCCCTTGCATTCCACGAAAATGGGAGGTCTGGCGAAGCTATATAGCGAAAATGTCGCAAGAAACCGCGTTCTATGGGCTTGGGGGGAAAACGGAAGCGAAGTTTTTCTAGCCACGAACTACGCTCGCGGTCGCGCCTGAGTTCCATATAAGCTTAGGGTTTCAGTTGCATTTCAAAGTCCTAGTAGCCCCGCAATTAGATTTCGCTGAATATCGGACGTTCCCGAATAGATTACGCCACCGACCGCGTCGCGGAAGTCACGTTCCACTTCGAACTCACTCATGTAACCGCGGCCGCCGTGGATTCGAACCGCCCCAAGGCTGTTTTCCACGAATGACTCAGCGATGTGTAGATTTGCCATCGCGGCTTCCATCGGAATTTTTCTGCCTTGGTCGACAAGCCACGCACAACGATAAAGTAACAACCGCGACGTTTCGAGTCGCAGTTTCATGTCGGCAATACGATTCGAAATTGACTGAAACTTTCCGATCGACTGCCCAAGCTGTTGACGTGTTTTGGTAAACTCAATCGCTTGGTCCAATTGCCGTGCCATGGAACCCACATGGCTGGTGAAAATAAAACTTCGCTCGTAGTCCATCGAAGCCGAGAAAATACTGGCACCAGCACCAGGCTTTCCGACAAGATTCTCTTCTGGAACAAATACGTTCTTAAATTCAATCGATCCTGTCGGAACGGTTCGAAGTCCCATTTTTTGTTGAGCTGGGTGCAAGGTCACTCCTTCGGCATCTCCATCGACAATGAAGGCTGAGATTCCCCAGCGACCTCGTTTGGGATCTGTGGAAACAAAGGCAAGAATACAATCGGCAACCGGTGCCATGCCCACATAGATTTTACGCCCGTTAAGGATATAACCACCTTCAGTTTTTTCGGCGGTCGATTTCATCGAGAACGCATCGGAACCTGACTCAGGTTCAGTCATTGCATGAGCACCGATCATGGAGCCGTCGACCATTGCCTTGACATATTTTTCGCGCTGAAAATCTGAACCGAATTCAAGAATGGGCGCTTGAACACACCAGACTTGACCATTGATCGCCAGTGTGAGACCATTGTCTGAGCAGCCATAGCCAAGCGCTTCGAGCATCAAAACTGAAGTCTGAACATCATGCCCGCCGCCGCCTAAACTTTCTGGCGTATTAAGCCCGAAAACTCCCTGATTCGCGCAGGCTTTCCAGTCCTCGATTTGAAATTGACTGGTTGCATCGCGTTCATTGAGATCCTTACCCAGATGTTGTTTTGCGAATTCTTTTGTTTGCTCGCTAAGGGCAAGCTGAGTTTGTGTTGGTTCGAAATTCATCGAGGCAGGCATCTTGGTTAGAATAGAAGTTTCTGGTGCAAGTTTATCATAAAACTATATCTAGTTTAGTCGATGGATTGGCAACGCATGCTTGATGGTATCAAAAAACATGAATCGATTTTGCTGGTCTGTGTTGATGTGGACGAAATGATGGTCCACATCGACGTCAATCAGATGTTCTCGACGCTTTCTGAAGACGAACTTGTCAGAGCCAACAACTTTCATGATCCACTGTTAAGGGATCGTTTTATTGCAGGTCGATTCTGTTTACGTGAAATTCTGGGCCGGGAACTAGACATACCTTCGAATGAAATTTCATTCTCAATCGAAAATAATGGCAAGCCTGTTGTTTCGAATTCACCGACTTCACCAAGCGAAGGCGGTCACTTCAGTTTTTCTAGGAGCCAACAATATGTGTTGATCGGGTATTCTGCGTCGCATCGAATAGGTGTCGATATCGAACGGATTCGCAGCTTTCCCGACATGAAGCTCATGGCTGCGGAAATTTTCGCAGAACATCAGTTTTTAGAATGGCAGTCGCTTCCTCCGGCCGAAAGGTCGTTCGGCTTTTTTCGCGCATGGACTCGTAAAGAAGCAGTCGTCAAAGTTGATGGCCGAGGCATTTCTACTGGGGTTCGCCAAATCGAAGTTCCGTTTGGTGGCATGGCGGATCGGGTGATTAAAGTATCGCTTCCAACCAGTTCAAGTCGCACACAGAACGACGCCACCACCGTATTGTTGACTCAATGGCGGTTGAACGACGACCTAGTAGCCTCCGTGGCTCTGGAACGTGGTTCTGAAAAATGCCCTTTGACCTTTACGGACCGGGAGGTTAAGCAATTTGGTATTCAAAATGGTTTTGCAACGCGCCGTAGTTTCTACTTTGCCGATTGATTTCCCAACGACGCCAGAGTTTTTTTAGCCAGTCATTCTCGGCGATAATCCACCGGCCTGTCATGTAAGCTACAGAACCACACTCAATCTTCCCCAAACCTTTTAAAAGACACAGAGTTGAAAAAAGAGAGGCGTTTTCAGCTTTTAATCCCTTCTTTACGTCGCTTAGTCCATGTCTAGGTTATGCTTTGATTAAAACGAAAGATTCGAATACAGGAACGCGAAATTGAATTTGTCAGGTAAAATCAAGGACTACGTTCGTCAAGTGACGATGCTTGATTGCCGCTCCTTGGCTTTGTTTCGAATCATGCTGGGGATTGTCACCATCGCTGACCTTCTGGACCGGGCATCTGTTTTTGAAATCATGTACTCTGAAAACGGATTGATTCCACTCGAAGTTGTACGAGAGGTGCGCGGTCATCCGACCTTTGGTGTGTCGCACTTTTCACTTCATTTGCTCAATGGAAGCCAAATCTATCAAGCAGGACTTTTTTGGATTGCGGGACTTTGTGCTGCGTGTGTCACGGTGGGGTATCGAACGCGATTTTTCGTCATCGCGTCCTGGTTTCTCCACGCTTCAATCATGACGCGGAATCCCGTCTATTCTTCAGGGGCGGATGTAACCTTGGGATTGGCATTATTTTGGGCAATCTTCTTGCCATTAAGCAACCGATTTTCAATAGACCGCTTTAGAGGCCGCGCGCCTGATTCTCTGGGTGAAACAGCTCTGCGAGTTGGCATCGCGTGCTACTTGCTACAGTTGGTCACCATCTATGTCTGCGCCGCGTACGCAAAAGATGTCACATGGAGAAACGGAACTGCGTTGATGCACATCTTGCAAATGGATCTCCTCGCATCCGGATTTGGAAGGTACCTAACAAATTATCCAGCTGTTCTCTGGGCCATGACTCTTGGTGCCTGGTGGCTAGAGGCTTTGGGCACCTTGCTACTGTTTATCCCGTTGGGCTTGCGTTGTTGGAGAGGACTTTGCTTTCTGTCATTTTTTAGCCTCCACGCCGGCATTGCACTCACGTGCGACATTGGCCTCTTTCCATTTTTTTCAATGGTGCTTTGGTTACCAATCATTCCCGGCGGCGTTTGGGATTGGTTCGGCATTCGTTACGCTAAAGCGGCTGAATCCAACTCAGTTACAGCATCAGCGCGGTCGGTCATCAAAAGCAAAAAACAAACAATCGCTATATTGGTCGCCGTAAGTTCCATTATTGCGGTCATGATTACAACTTTTCCTGTAGGCAATCTGGGGATCGCTAGTCGTGTTTCCCGAACCTATGTGTCTCACATGAAGCTTTCACAAAATTGGCGCGTTTTTGCTAAGCCGAAAAATCTGAAACGTGACGGATGGTTTATCGTAGAGGGCACTTTGAAAGATGGTGAAACGATAGATCTCTTGCGAGACCATCAGCCAGTGCAATGGTCCAGACCACCTTTGAGTGGTCCACGGAGAGTGCCGGTTATCTGGCGAACATACTTGGCGCGCCAAGAACGTAACACAAGAGGAAACTTGTACCGATATGCGAATTATCTACACCGAAAACAAAAGCTGATTGATGGGCACGGCTTCGACAAAATTAGAATGTTGTTTATGGTGGAAGACCTTGGACAAGACACCGTAACCGCGAACGTTTTCTGGAGCGGAAACCCTGTCGTCGAGTAACAGGCATTACATTTTCTCACCGTCAATTGATTAATGATCCCGCGAACGAAACCCGCGGTTCAACCCCAGTAGCCACTAAACACATGCAAACGAAACAGCTCGAAGATACGCTGATCAACGCCCTACATTCATCGCAACTGCGAACGGTACTAGCAGAATTGCAAGAGGATTCTCGTGCGCTTTCCGATGATGCTCAAACGAAACTTCGAGACGCGATTGAGACCGTCGAAACAATTGATGCGTCCACAGTTGAAGAGATGCGTCGAATCCAAGACTTGTTCGAAAAGAATGGAGTTCCAGTCTTATTGACCGATGTTTCCAAAACTGAAAAGATCCTCCATTGGTTCATGGTTGCGGTGGACAATAAAAGCGTTGAGGAGGCTGCCCGGTTGTTAGATGAGGATGGCTACTTCAGTCCGCTGAGAAGCAGTCACTCCTTTTGGCGACGTTATACAAAATTTTATGACCGGGCGAATTTTTCGTGTGACAAACAACTACCCTTTAGAGTTGAATTAAGTTGGCAGCCGAGTTTCAGTATCTCCGGAAAACTCGGGAGGCTTGTTAGGCCGAGCGTGGACGATCTGAAATGCGTTAAGATGCCGGATTCGCTTTGGCCAATTTACGGTTTTGTAAAATTCGCGCGACGCATCTTCAAAACGGCTCGCGTCAAAGACATCCAAAGTCTAGGTCCTTTTCTCGGTACGCCTACGGAGATGATTCAACCGCTTTTGAAATTTGCGGGTCTGAACCGCCACCATGAACTGGTCGATATCGGTTGTGGGGACGGACGGATTTTGGTTGAAGCGGCCAAAGAGTTCGGGTGCCGCGCGATTGGCTATGAAACGGACAAGGAATTGCTTCAATTGGCAGAAAGCAACTTACAGAAACAGAAGTGCGGCGACTTGGTAACTTTACGATCGGTAGATGGCAACGAAGCTGACGTTTCAAATTCGGATGTTGTTTTCGTTTTCTTGCCTGCCAACGTGATCGACGAAATCGTGACCGAGTTGCTAACAAAAATGAAGCCGGGGGCAGTCCTCATTGCTCACGAACAAAGCGAGTTAAAGACAGTAGAACCTACCGTAAGAATGCCACTGATTTTGCCATGCGGCATCAGCGTTGCATACAAATGGCAGGTAAGAATGACAAGAGATTCCTGAAGTGCGGCAGCAACTAAATAAAATCCGAAACATCCTCAACCGCCAGGACTGGCTTGCCTTGTCCGTTGCGATGCTGCTGCTCGTTGTGGCAACATTTCTTGAAAGCGTCGGGGTGTTTTCTATATTTCCGTTTATGAAAATGGCTACATCGCCAGAAGTAATCGACTCAAACCCTTGGCTAGCATACGCGAAATCGACACTCGGATTCTCATCTAACCAACATTTCCTGTTCGCGTCAGGAATCGCCATGCTGGCAACATTTGTCTTAACGACAGTGGCCAGCGTGTATGCAACCTGGTCCGTTTATCGTTCAATCTGGTTATTGGCCCACCGGTTGGGGGTTCGACTACTTGATCGTTACGCGAGATTTCCTTTTGAGTTTTATCATCGTAACAATTCGGCTGAACTAACAAAGAAGATTGTTTCAGACGTCCACGATTTTGTTGGTGGAATTCTACTATCGTCCTGCTTGTTAGTCGTAAGTTTGCTTAAGGTGATTGTACTACTGGCGATGCTGCTTTGGATAAGTCCTCGGTTGTCGATGGTAGTCTTTGTAATCTATACGGTCGTGTACTATCTGATGCACCGACTGCGCCGCAAGACTCTTGATGAACTTGGAAAAGAGCGATTGCTCACTACCAATTTGAGGTTCAAAACTCTGACAGAGTTATTGTCGGGAAGCAAAACACTGCGGGTTTCAGGCGCGACGGGTATGTTTTTGGACCGGTTTGAAAACGTCTCGGAAAGGTTTGCAGCAGTTCAGCCCAAATTTGCATTGGTGAATTTGATCCCGAAGTATTCGATCGAGTTGCTTGCGTTTGGCGGGTTGGTCGCCATTATTCTCTGGAGAATCTCAACGGGTGGCGAACTGCTTGAGCTGATCCCCGTTCTGACGACGTTCGCATTGGCTACCTACAAACTTCTTCCAGCACTCAACATTGCTTTTTCGCAACTGGCGAATTTTGGCCAACACGCGCCTTTGATCGACGTAATTCACAACGACATGCATAACGGAAACTTGCTACTCAAACCTTCATCGGCACGAAGCGAAGCCGAGCCCCTAGAGTTGCGAACAGAAATTACGGTTGATCAGGTTTGTTATAAGTACGAAGCCAGTGATTCCAAGGTGCTAAACCAAGTTAGCCTTGTTATTCCAAAGGGGACGCGCTGTGCACTGGTAGGAACAACGGGGTGTGGCAAATCAACTCTGTTTGACATCTTGGTGGGGGCCATTTTCGCCACCCAGGGGAAGCTAACGGTAGATGGGCAGGTGATCGACCCAGACAATGTTTACAACTGGCAAAACTGTATCGGCTACGTGCCCCAGGAAGTGTTTCTATATGATGAAACTATTGCCGCCAACATCGCGTTGGGGGTTCCCGAGAATCAAATCGACGTGGAACGACTTCAGATGGCAGCTCGTCTTGCGCAAGCCAAGGAATTCATCGAGAAAGATACGCCCGATGGCTTTAAGACACATGTAGGCGAGAGGGGCATAAGGCTCAGTGGCGGCCAGCGCCAGCGACTCGGGTTAGCTCGCGCCTTTTATCGTCTACCACGCGTTTTGTTTCTCGACGAGGCAACAAGCGCTTTAGATAATGTCACCGAAGAGGCAATTATGGCGTCACTTAAACGGGAGCTTCCCGCACTAACGGTGGTAATGATCGCTCATCGACTTGGGTCGGTTAAGGATTGCGATTCCATTCATTTGATGCAAGACGGCAAGGTAATCCAATCCGGAACCTACCATGAACTTTATGCGTCTAGTAAGCCGTTTCAAAAAATGGTGGATGCGGGTGGGTGAGCCAGAAACGATTGATCCATCAACTCATTTTATATCAATCTCGAAAAGCTGCTCGACTCGAGGTTCAAAATACTCTTTGCCGTCATAAAAAGCAGTAACGCGTTGGACCCTCACCCGAGAGACCTTGCCGTTTCCGAGATAAGCATCAGACCGCGGTGACGAAACAATTTCACAAGGACGTTGGAACTTGTCCAGCCACATTGCCTTGGATGAATGATTCAAATTCGCGAAATAAGTTGCGAGAAACTTTTTGAACTGCTCAGCCTTTTTCGCGTCATAGCTGACCAGACCTTTCTCTTGCTCAAGGGCATAAAAACCTTCGACTGATGTCAACGCGTTGATTTCGTTGGCCTTTATGTAGTTCGTCACATTTCCGTACTTCAGATAGCCCAGTTGCTTCTCTGGGTAAAGATAGTTGCAAACGGTCCATGTAAATGCAAAGTCATAGGGGGCCAGTACCTGTGCCGGAACAGACTTCCAGTCTCCCGATTCATCAAGGGCTTCTACGCGGTACGCATAGCAGGCTCGAGTCTCGAACCAAGAAAACCTCGTGCTTTCACACCATCGATTTCCGAGAATCACTAAAGCGATGAAGCAGACTTGCTGGATCGTTGAAAATTTCAACAACGAATCGTCGCGGCGAATCAACGCCCAAACATACCCCAACAGTAATAACTCGGCGACAATCCAAGTCAAAAAGCAAATTCCGCTGTGCTGCCAGATCCCAATGTGTAAGGCCATCAGCATGATCAATATCACCGGTAGCCGCCAACGATGAATCATATTCCCAAGGTACTGCGTGGAGGTAGATTGCTCCAGCACATCCTTTCTAGATCTCCACACCAGAAAAATCACAATGGTTTCAGCGACTTGCGTGAAAACACAAGCCAACACGCTGAAGGGCCTGAACTGATGCGACTTTGTTACGATCTCCTCATGAGACAGCCACGATTGCCATCCATTTGCGTAGGATGAAAACGAAACCAGCGAGAGATCGTTGTGCAGCAGCCAACGCAATTTCACCTTGGACCATCCTGAAGGCCAATAGTGAGCTGCAAGCAGGAGCAACAGACAGTAGACAAACGGCCATCGTCGACGACCAAAACAAAGCACCAACGCGTGGTAACCGACGAACAGCGCCAACATTCGGACCGCGAGATTTTTCTCGGTCCAAAAGTGGGGAAGCAAATTATCTGGGTGATGAAACTGTCCTTGGAACGCAACCAAGATCAAGCAAAACGGAAAAACAGCCAACGGGCTGTACCAAATCATCGCAACAAGCCCAGCCAACATAACTCGATCTACCAGGTGCCACTGAGCAAAGTAGTGGTTGCAATCCATCAACACATAATTCCACGCAAGCAGCATCGCGATCCCAGTTACAAATATCCTTATGGCAACAGATTCCGAAACAGCCGACCAGTGGTAATTCCAATTCCCGCGATACAGGACAAACAGAGACAATGCCAGAATCGGCAGCCAAAGCACTCCCACACTAGCACAAAGTGATGTTGCGATCCAAAACTGCTGGTACGCCTCTTCTGGTAAGGTTCCTGAACGCATCAAAAAATTAAAGATCGCTAGGAAACTCCCGAGTAAGATTATCAGTGGCCAAAGATCAGCCCACCACTGGACGACAACCCCGAGGCCCCCTGATTGATCACGCTGTTTTTCGTCAATGCTGTGGTTTGAATCCACTGGTGACGGCCTTTTGATTGTTAACTATCGGACTTCACCAATAAAATCAGCGATGAAGGTGACTATTGAACTCGTTTATCAGCGTCGCTGCTACTGGCACTGTCTATGTGTTTTCTGATTGCACTCGCGACATGCTCTACCATCGGTTCCAAAAGCGTCTGCATATGTTCCCCCTCAACGGTCACAACAGAAAATCCACCAACAGCATATTGCTTCAAATCATAATGACAACTTTTGCTTGGATCGGCGGCACTTTCTGTACTACGGACCAAAAGCGTGGGGGTCTGAACTTTAGAGGGCGCGTGAGCATAGTGCCCGGCAATGACGTCTTGCCTCACGGACCAACGGTAAAACTCGTCAACCTCTTTGGAATCAGAACTGTTTTTCATTCTCCATTTCCAAACTGAACGCTTGAACTTGAACAAAGCCGGTGTCACGAATCGCCACAAATAACGCGGCAGCCAAGCCGAAATACTTTTGTGTTCTGCCCGAACGTGAGCGACCGTATTACGGTAGACGTTGCGTACTGGTAACTTTATCCCCGAGTCAACGATCGACAAAGACCGTGCTCGGCAACCACGATCTTCAAGGCGTTTTGCCATTTCCAATGCGACAGAAGCTCCCAAGCAATAACCAACCAGGTCACAAGAAAATGAGTCAGGATGCAATGGAGGCCCCACCACTTTCGAAATTTCATTTAAGTAGTCTTCTGCGATGTCGGAGATTGAACTTAAGGTTTTCTCCTCTCCATCCAGACCTCTGGATTGCAATGCAATCACTGGACGATCCGAAAAGTGACTGGCCAAAAATCGAAAGTATAGCGCATCCAGATTCCCTGCGTGCACACAGACCAAAGGAATACCTTTGGATAAATTGTTGAAACGAATCAGTATCTTCGACTTCACGACAGGAGAGTCATCATACAACAAATTCGCCAACTGTCGAATCGTAGGAGCTTCCATCAGATCAATTGGCGAGAGACGCTTGCCAAAGACGGTATTGATTTTGGAAATTAGCTGAATACTCGCCAGTGAATCCCCGCCAATTTCAAAAAACGATCCGCTGGCACAACAGATATCGGACATGCCAAGCACACTGTGCCATATCTCAAGCAACTTTGTCTGAGTTTCATTCTCAGGATCAATCGTTTCAGTGTTTGCCTGCCCCAGTTCCGGTGAAGGCAACCGACTTAAATCCACCTTGCCATTTGCCAGACGTGGGAAACTGTCTACCAAATAAATATGTTTTGGCACCATCGGCGCTGGCAATTGCCTTCGCAACTGCTGCAACAAGTTCGAAGTTGAAACCTTCTGGGCAATCGCATAAGCAATAAGTGACTGAGCGGCAGATTGATTTTCCGGAGCCCATTCGATGGCATGGGCTTCCTTGACTCCATCCAGTTGACCCATCGCGGTCTCTACCGCCCCCAATTCAACACGGTGGCCACGAATTTTTATTTGTCGATCCAACCGCCCAGCAAAAACGATACTCCCATCGTCTCGGCGATATCCCAAGTCACCGGTGCGGTACATTCGTCTAAGCTTGCCTGAACCATCATCAGCTTCCATAAACTTCCGCAACGTCAACTCTGCCTGGTTCAGGTAGCCTTTCGCCACTCCCGGTCCCTCGATGCAGATTTCTCCCTTGGCGCCCCAGCCGACCGGTTGCTGCTGCGCATCGAGAATCGATACCGTTGCTCCAGCGATCGGCTTGCCAATGGGCACAACGTTTTTAGCGTCCTTTGGATCCACCGGGTGCGCGGTCATCCAAACAGTTGCTTCAGTCGGGCCGTATTCGTTGTGCAGTTCAGCATTGGGCAATCTCGCGAAGTGAGCCTCAACCACCCGGCCAGACAAACTTTCACCAGCAACAATGGCGGTGTCCAACGTATCAAGTTCGTCTCCGTTAGCGGCTTCCAATATCGAATGATAGAGAGCCGGTAAACACAACAGATGCGAAACCCCTTGATTCTGAATCAGCGTCACTAACGCATGAACATCTGTTCTTTCGTCTGCTTTTGGAAGCACAAGAGTTCCGCCAGCCGAGAGAGTCCAAAAAATACCTACCACCGAACTATCAAACGCAAACGAAGAAAGAAGCAAAAAGACGCCTGGGCTACTTTTGTAGTATTGGCTTCTTGCCCAATTCGAATACGCCAGGTTTGCATGTGTGATCTGAACACCCTTGGGGAGCCCGGAAGAACCGGAGGTATAGATCAAGTAAGCGAGATCTTCAGGACTTCGAAAACCGATTAATTCTGGTTTCATCTGACCATCTGCGGTGTCAAAAACCTGTTTGAAGAAAACTGGATTTACCATGCCAGTCGGAAGAGCCGCAGAAGACGCTTGGTTCGTGAGAACCACTGCCACGTTTGCATCCTGAATCACATGTCGCACATGCTGTTCTGGATAACTGGGATCAATCGGAACGTAGCTGCCGCCGGCTTTAAGCACGCCCAAAATTCCTACAAGCATCTCAATGCTGTTTTCAACACAGATCGCGACAACGGCATCGGGGCCAACACCTCTGTCAATCAACGTGTTAGCAATTTGATTTGACTTGACATCGAACTCGCGATACGTCAGCGTTTGGTCATTAAACACGACGGCGGGATGGTCGGGAGAACCTTCTGCTTGCTGGCTGATCAGTTGATCGATGAATTGAAATTCCGGCAACACAAAGTTGTCGGCTGACGTTATCGTCTTAACGTCATCAGGGACGCTGCAAAGAACCTTCAAGGTCTCAACCGATTCAGACGTCATTTGGTCCGAAAGCCAGATGAGATGCTCCATCAGACGCTCGATGAGCGCATCAGAAAACAGGTTCCGGTCATGAAGGAAAATAAACTCCATTTCGTTCTTCGGGTCGACCAGAAGTGCCAACGGATAACTGCTTTGCTCAAAGTAGTCAGCATCCTCAATCGATATTGAATGCGTGTTGGTATCGCGTTGCGGATAGTTCTCGAAAACCAGAATGCTCTCAAACAAGCTTTTGCCCGCACCGATTTCCGAGTGCTTTTGAATATCTGGCAAGGCACTGGTTTCCCACGGGCTGGACCTTGCGTAGCTTCGCTGGATTTCATGTAGCCATTGACGGAGGCTTTGATCGGGGTCAATTTTGATTCGAAACGGAATTGTGTTGATAAAGCAACCGATGCCTGACTCGATACCGTAAAGATCAGCTGGTCGGCCAGCATTGGTGACGCCAAAAACGACATCTGTATCACCACCTGAATAACGACTAACCGTTAGGCTCCACAATGCTCGAACCACGGTGCTGAGTGTCACTTGGTTTTCCTTCGCAAGGTTGCGAAGTTTCTGCGTTTGTTCCGTCGTCAAAAAGCAACTAACCTGTCGATGGTCAGTAGATGCAGACGGTGGCGAAATCGGCGACCCCAATTGGTTTGCATTCGAAAACCCTGACAACTCACCCTGCCAAAATTCGCACTCGGCATCCACGTCCCGCTGGCTTAGGTATTCCACATAGCTGCCATACTGAAAGGCAGGCGATTCGATCAGTGGATGATCATAAGCCGTCAAAATTTCATCGAAAAGTGTTTGCGATGACCAACCATCGAGCACGATATGGTGAAAGAGAAACAGAAGCACATATTGGTTTTCATCGCAGCGGCACAGGAAAAACCGCAACAGTGGAGCTTCCGTCGGATCGACACCCTTGCGACGATTTGTTTCGACCAGAGACAGCAGATTCTGACGTTGCAACTCCTGATCGTCGTTTCTCCAATCCAGTTGAGTCACCGGAAACTCGATTTGGTCGCATACCACTTGAAGCGGTTCCTCGATGCCATTCCAAACACAAAACGAACGCAACGCGTGGTGTCTTGAACACACAGCTTGCAGTGTTGCGATCAGCTTGTCCCGATCGATATCACCCTTGAGCGTGACAGCCACCTGATTAACATAAACACCGGATTCTCTAGCCGAAATGGTGTGGTAGAGCATGCCCTGCTGGATCGGCGAAAGCCCGTAGACATCTGTTACGTTTTCCAAGGCTTCCGTCATTTTTTCTCTTCACGCATCGATGAGAGGACTGATCCAAGATCTTTCAGCGTGTCCTTCTTCAGGCCGGCCATCGAATATTTAGTTTTACTATTGGTCGTCGAGCACGCCTCTGAAGCCCCTGTACTCTCGGGCTCTTTGTCACCTAGTTGGTCAATCACCCCTGCAAGCTGCTCCACCGTCAAGTTTTCAAAAAAGTGCTTCGTCGTCAACTGTACTCCAGCACTTTGGCACTGCACAATGATCTGAATGGCAAGGATCGAATCACCGCCAATTTCAAAAAAGTTATCTCGAACACCAACTTTTTCAACCCCCAAAACTTTCGCCCAGACCTGAGCTAACTTTTGTTCGGTCTCGTTCTTTGGAGCAACAAAATGCTTGGCAGATACCGCCGCCAAACTTTGTGGATCTGGAAGCGCATTGGTGTCGACTTTTCCGTTCTCCGAAAGCGGCACTTCGTCGATCCGAATGAAACGGCTCGGCATCATGAATGCTGGCAGTCGTTCGTTAACGTGTTGCGTTAGCTGTTCGACGGGAAGTTCGTCTTCGGAAACGTAGTATGCCACCAACCGAGTACCATCGGTCGGGTCGCCTAGGTCGCCATCGTAGCCAATTTCGTTCAAAATTTGATGCACATTTTCAACATCAATATCATCATCCAACTCTTCAAGCGCAGCAGCCCGGTGTTTGTGCCCCATCCGGACATCCCACGCGTAAGGTAACGCGTAATTATGAAAGCCCTCACGTCGTTTATGAACGTAGATGCCGACATCATTGATCAGGCAGTTCGTCGACCGGCCGGTGTCGCTTGGTCGTACCCAAGGCAAACGCTCGTCAAGGTACTGGTACATGTCGTCCAGATCGACATCACAGTAGCGATAAAAATCCAGAATCTGTACCTCGTTAAAAATCTCCTCGCTTTGCAGATCCCGAACGTCAAGGTTTCGATAGACCGCATCGTCCACTTGGTGATACGCTTTGCGAGCTTCCATCACCGTCTGGTCGATTTGAACAAGATCAACACATGGTTGTCTAAAGAGGTCTTCGGTCAATCGAGTTTCAAAAAACTGACCTCGCGAAAGCCCCGTGAACAGGAACGGGATTTTCTTTTCTTTCGCCGTGTTCATAGCTAACGTGTAGATCGTTTTAAAGCAGCCTTGGCACACATTGGAGTGGCGTTTCAAGCTGTCAACAAAGATCTCGTTCATGGCCGGTGTGGAACCGAAAACGTGATCAACCCCCAGCGTCGTGACAACTCGGCGGATGTTGGCTTTGGCTTGCTCAGAGATGTAACCATTGTCCAAGGTGAACGCGAGAACTCTTAAACCCATGTCGGCAAGTCGCCCCAACATGTACGTACTGTCCTTGCCGCCGCTAAGCAACGCCATGCAATCGTACTCGCTTTCGACCATTCGCGTAGCTAGGATTTTTTCCAATTGCTTTAGAGGCTGGAACCAACTCTGAGCCTGCTCGCGATAGGATTCAAACGCATTACACTGGCTGCAAACTCCATTTTGATCAAACGACACGCCAGGGTAGTTAGAAGCCAGACCGCATTTGCTACAGTGATCGATGGTTTGGTTCGTCGAACTCGATCCATAAGTTGTGACAACGACCTTAGAGATTTCCGGGTGGCTTTGGATTGCCGTTTCGATCGCGCCCAGTTCAATTCGCGCACCACGAATTTTCACCTGCTGGTCTCGCCGCCCAAGGTATTCAAAATCACCTCGTTGGCTGACTCGTGCTACGTCGCCGGTTTGATACAGCTTTGACTCAGGGGCTTGTGGATGATCAGTAAAACTGCTGGCTGTTAATTCTTCGCGTCCAAAATAGCCATTTGCCAGTTGGTCACCGCTGACATAAAGATCTCCTGCAACACCAGCAGGAACCGACTGCCGATGTTCGTTGAGCACCAACGCTCGCATATTTCCGATGGGACGACCGATCGGCACTGAAACGGAGTTGCATTTGTCTGACGCTTTCATCGAATGCACGAGGCAGCCGACCGTCGCCTCGGTGGGACCATATTCGTTGTGAATCATCAAGTCGGCCGAAAAGGTAGCCGCAATTCGACTGACCAACTCAGCCTTTAGATCCTCACCGCCAAGAATCAGTTGGCGTACTTTTGATGCCCGCAGATCACGGTTACTTAACAGGCTCAAGTGTGAAGGCGTCAACTTGATGATGTTAACAAGATTCTCTTCCACAACATCCAACAGCGCAAGATCAGAACCATCCGAACGGCGTGGATAGACAACGACTTGCCCGCCCGAAACAAGAGGAACAAAGATCGAAGTCAATGTCAGGTCGAAGGTCAGTGGGGTGAACAGCGGAAATATCTGTTCGCTATCGTTGCCATAGTAATCGGCGGCCCATCCGACATAGGCGGCCAGAGCGCCACGAGATACTTCAACGCCCTTGGGTTGGCCAGTCGATCCCGACGTATAAAGAACATAAGCGGGCGTATCGTCATCGCTGGACGGTTCGTCGCTTGATTCTTGTCCCGTCGGATTTAGCTGCAAACCGTCGGCAAATTGCCATGCGATCTTTCCGTCGTCCAATAAGAATCGTTTCCTGCTATCGGGCCACAACGGATCCATCGGAACAAACGTGCAACCCGACTTCAATATCGCCAACATGGCCACCACGGCATCAATACTGCGCGGTAGGCAAACGGCGATCCGGACAGATGATTTACCGACCTGTGCATGGATCACCTGAACGGCTTTATCAACTTCCGCCGCCAGTTCTCCATACGTCAGCGACTTACCGCCTCGTCCCATGACGACCGCATCACGATGGGAGTCCTTAGCGACGATGTCATCGAATTTCTGCACGACATCTCGGTGCTTTAAGTTACTTCGTGTAGCAGGTTCGGCCACGCATATCCGATCCAGAAGTTGACGCTCTTGATCGCACAACACGTCTACCGCAGCGATCGGCTGATCCATGTCGGCAGCCATCGCATTCAACAATTTGCCAAAATGAGTGACAGCTCGGGATTGCTGCGCCGAATCAAAAACCGATTCATTAAAATCAAAATTGGCTTCAATCTTTCCTGTACCTTCAAAATCACCCACGTGAAGCCGCAAGTGATGCTCGGCGTCGTGGCAACCAGGATGCAGCCAAACTGGTTCAACACAAGTTTCACCAAAGGGAGCGAAACTGGCGTTGATAAAGTTACAAA